>JACPZK010000032.1 GCA_016195565.1 Nitrospirota bacterium
CATCATACTTATGGATATACAGATGCCGAAGATGAACGGCCTTGAGGCCGCAAAAATACTCAAGTCAAATCAGTCCACTGCAAAGATACCGATAATAGCTCTTACGGCATATGCAATGACAGAGGAAAAGGAGAAGCTTGGCAAAGAGTGGTTTGACGGCTACATTGCAAAACCTGCCGGTGTAAAGGATATTTTGAAATTGGTTGATGAAGTAATTAAGCAGAAAGGGGATAAAGACGATACCAAAGTTTGACAAAGGTTATTTGAATGACCCTGTGGGAATTGTTCTTCTTAATCTCGGAGGGCCTGATTCTCTTCAGGCTGTAAAGCCGTTTCTTTACAATCTGTTTTCAGACAGAAAGATAATTCAACTGGGCCCTCCATTTTTACAAAAACCTCTTGCATGGTTAATAGCAACGCTGAGGTCTAAGAAGACAGAGGGTTATTATAGCCTCATAGGAGGCAGGTCTCCGATACTTGATATTACCAATGCTCAGGCAAAGGCGCTGGAAGAAGCGCTTAACAATGAATTAGAGATGGAGGAATCCCCCCCACCCATCCCTCCCCCTCGAGGGGGGAGGGTTAGGGAGGGGGTGGCAGGAGTAAAGGTTAAAGTCTACGTCGGAATGCGTTACTGGCATCCTTTAATAGAAGATGTGATACCTCAGATTTATAATAATGGAATTAGAAAACTTATTGGACTCAGCCTTTATCCCCAGTATTCTCTGGCAACATCAGGCTCGTCTTTTTCAAAACTGAAGGAAGTTATCGGTTCACAGTTCACTGTTCACTGTATAACTTCGTGGTATGACCATCCGCTTTATATTGAAGCGCTGGTGGATGTTATTAAAAAAGGGCTTGAATCATTCACCCTCTCCCTAACCCTCCCCCCTCGAGGGGGAGGGATGGGTGGGGGGGATGTCCACGTTCTCTTCAGCGCCCACAGCCTTCCTGAAAAGTTTATTGATGAGGGCGACCCTTATGTGCGTCATATTGAGAGAACGATTGAAGAGATTGTAAAGCGGATGCCAGTAAAATGGAACCTGAGTTATCAATCCAAGAGCGGACCTGTAAAATGGCTTGGGCCTTCAACAGACGAAAAACTCAAAGAGCTTGCAGGCAGGAACATTAAAAATATTCTCATGGTCCCGATAAGTTTTGTGTCGGACCATATTGAGACGCTTTATGAGATTGATATATTATATATGCAAATGGCAAAAGGCCTTGGAATTAATCTAAGACGAACAGATTCCCTGAACACACATCCGCTTTTTATTGAAGCGCTGAAAGACATTGTAATAAAAAATATGACGGAGATAGGATGGATATAAAAAACAGCGAGATTGCTTCGTCGCTAATGCTCCTCGCAATGACAGGAATATGGTACCGTTGTTTGGTCTGTCATTGCGAGCCGAAGGCGAAGCAATCTTGCCTTTACGCTCAGGGTAAACTCCGCGAAGCAATCTTGTATTTTGGCAAGATGGATATAAGATGAGGCTGACTATTATCGGAGGAGGAATTTCTGGTCTCTCTTTAGCTTACTTTCTCCTCGAAAGAGAGCCTTCATTGGATATTATTATCCTTGAATCCGAAAAAAGAGCCGGCGGAAAGATATGGACAGAAAAAGTGAACGGTTTCCTCTGCGAAGGCGGAGTTAACGGTTTCCTTGATAACAGGCCCAAGACTTTAGAGCTTGCCTCAAAACTTCTGATTAATCCGCTGAGAAGCACGGACGCAGCCAGAAAGAGATATATTTTTTCTGGCGGGAAATTAAACCTTCTGCCTGAATCGCCTGTATCGTTTCTTACTTCCGATCTCCTGAGCCTTTACGGACGCTTAAGGGTAATGTATGAGTTTTTCGCTCCAAGAGGCAGGGCAGAAGATGAGACACTTGCTGATTTTGCAAGGAGAAGGCTTGGTAAAGAGGCATACGAAAAACTTATTGATCCGATGGCGTCAGGCATTTATGCAGGAAATTCTGAGTTGCTTAGCCTTAAAAGCTGTTTCCCAAAGATTTTTAATCTTGAAGAGAAATACGGAAGCCTTATAAAAGGCATGATAAAACTGCAGAGAGCAAGGGACAAAGAAAGAAGAACAGATAAACTCCAAACTCCAAACTCCAAACTCCAAACTAAAGTAGGCGCCGGGCCCGGAGGTACGCTTACGTCTTTTCACGACGGCATGGGAATGATGGTAGATTCCTTGAAAAGTTCTCTTAAAGAAAGGCTCAGAGCCGGAAGCAAAGTAGTTTCCGTTGAAAGAAAGAATAAGGGTTATGCTGTCCATCTCTCTGACGGCATGGTTGTAGAGACGGAGATTCTTGTAATTGCATCCCCTGCATATTCAGCAGCGGAGATTTTAAAAAATCTTGACAGGCCTCTCTCATCGGTTCTTTCAGAGATACCGTATCCCTCCGTATCGGTTGTGTGTTTCGGATACAGGAAGGAACGCATCGCTGATAAACTGGATGGATTCGGTTTTCTCATCCCATATAAGGAGCGCAGAAAAATCCTCGGTTCATTATGGGATTCAAGCATTTTTCCCGGAAGGGCTCCTGACGGATATGCGCTTTTGAGGAGCATGGTGGGAGGCGCAAGGGCATCTGAACTTGCGATGCAGGATGACAGCAGGCTGATGGATGTTGTTGCAGAAGAACTGAAGGATATAATGGATATAAAAGTTCAGCCTGATTTTGTAAAAATTTACAGGCACGAAAAGGCAATTCCGCAGTATAATATAGGCCATGACAGGAAACTGAAAGCAGTTGACGAGATGTTATTAAAATACAAAAACCTGTATTTAACCGGGAATGCATACCGGGGCATAGGCGTTAATGACTGCATAGAAAATTCATATAAACTGGCAGAGACAATAATAAGAAAGGAGGAAATATAAATTGAAAGAACAGGAGATAGCAGAGATTCTTTTAAAGGAAAATGAGGAGTATAAAAAACTTGGAGAGGAACATAAAAATCTTAAAGAGGCGCTTGCGGAGATTGACAAGAAAGTCCATTTCACACCGGAAGAAGAGGTAGAGAGGAAAAGGATTCAGAAACTGAAACTTACAAAAAAAGACAGGATGGCAGAACTTATAAGGGAATATAAAAAAAGCCATTCAACGAACTAAGTTAAAAGTTAAAAGTTAAGAGTTAAGAGTTAAGAGTTAAGAGTTAAGAGTTGTTCTTTACTTCTCTTTTAACTTTTCACTCTACACTTTTAACTTCTAACTTGACGGGAGGATTATGCGCAGCAGGACAATTAAGGAAGGATTAGAGCGTGTTCCGCACAGGGCGCTCCTTTATGCGACAGGCATTCCAAAGAGCGAAATGAAAAAGCCGTTTATCGGCGTTGCAACAAGTTTCACCGATATTATTCCGGGACACATCGGCATGAGAGACCTTGAGAGATTCATAGAAAAAGGAGTGCATACAGGAGGAGGCTATCCTTTCTTTTTTGGAATTCCCGGCATCTGCGACGGCATTGCAATGGGACACAGCGGCATGCATTATTCTCTTCCGTCAAGGGAGCTGATTGCCGACATGGTGGAGACTATAGCTCAGGCGCATCAGCTTGACGGGCTTGTGCTTCTTACTAACTGCGACAAGATTACGCCCGGAATGCTCATGGCTGCGGCCAGGATTAATATCCCCTCAATAGTCGTTACTGCAGGACCGATGCTTTCAGGACGTCTGAGGGGTAAAAGGCTCTCGCTTATCAATGATACCTTTGAAGCGGTTGGAAAGTATAAAAAAGGTTTGATAAAAAACGATGAGCTTGAAGCTCTTGAAATGTGCGCATGTCCGGGCGCAGGCTCATGCCAGGGCATGTACACTGCAAATACAATGGCCTGTGTTACAGAATCGCTCGGCATGAGCCTTTCAGGATGCGCTACTGCGCTTGCCGTATCTGCCGATAAAAGGAGAATAGCCTTTGCAAGCGGAGAGCGCATTGTTGAACTGGTAAAGAAAAATATCACGCCGGGGAAGATAATGACCCGGAAGGCGTTTGAGAATGCAATAATGGTTGACCTGGCCTTAGGCGGCTCAACCAATACTGTCCTTCACATCCCTGCAATTGCGCATGACGCAGGAGTGGAACTTCCGCTTGAGGCATTTGATATCCTGAGCAAGAAAACCCCCCATCTTGCAAATATGCTTCCCGGCGGCGAGCATTTTCTTGAAGACCTTGAATGGGCAGGAGGCATTCCGGCCTTGATGAAGAGATTAAGGGGAAATTTGAATAATTGCATTACAGTAAGCGGCAGGAGTATTTTTGAGATTGCTGATTCTGCAGAGATTATAAATGAAAATGTTATAAGGCCTCTGAACAAGGCTTACCATAAAGAAGGAGGCATCGCAATCCTGAGGGGCAATCTCGCTCCTGACGGAGCAGTTGTAAAGCAGTCCGCCGTGAGCAAAAATATGATGAAGTTTGAAGGCAGCGCAAAGGTGTTTAACTCAGAAGAAGAGGGCATGAAGGCAATCCTCAACGGGAAGATAAAGGCAGGCGATGTTGTTGTCATAAGGTATGAGGGGCCCAAGGGAGGGCCGGGGATGAGGGAGATGCTTTCTCCGACAGCAACAATCGCGGGCATGGGATTGAGCGAATCAGTGGCCGTGATAACAGACGGAAGGTTTTCAGGCGGGACCAGAGGCCCATGCATAGGGCACATATCGCCTGAAGCAATGGAAGGCGGAATCATAGCAATTATCAAAAACGGAGACAGAATAAAAATTGACATTCCGGGAAGAAGGGTTGATCTTCTTCTCTCCGAAAAAGAAATAAAGGAAAGGCTCAGCAAATGGAAACCGCCAAAGCCTAAGATAACAAAAGGCTATCTTTCAAGATACGCAAGGATGGTCACTTCAGCAGGAACAGGCGCGGTAATGAAATAGGGCAGCAGAACAACAGAGCAGCAGTAAAAAATTAAAAAACTACTGCACTACTGCGCTGTTGTGCTACTGCTCTATGTTTTATGGACATTTTCATAATCTTTTGTGGTAAAATTATTTAAATTTTAAAAGGAGCTGCGTGCGATATGAAAATTTCAGGCTCAGAGATATTAATTGAATGTCTGAAAAAGGAAGGGGTTAAGCACATCTTCGGTTATCCAGGAGGCGTTGTGCTGAACATCTTTGACGCCCTTTATGACAATAAGGATTTACGCCTGATACTCACAAGGCACGAACAGGGCGCTGTTCATGCGGCAGACGGTTATGCAAGGTCATCGGGAAAGGTGGGCGTTGCCCTTGTGACATCAGGCCCCGGCGCGACAAATACAGTTACAGGTATTGCCACTGCCTCAATGGATTCCATACCGCTTGTTGTGTTTTCAGGGCAGGTGCCGACAATGCTTATCGGCAATGATGCATTTCAGGAGGCTGATATAGTAGGCATAACAAGGCCCTGCACAAAATATAACTACCTGGTTAAGGATGTGAAGGACCTTGCAAGGATAGTGAAAGAGGCCTTTTATATAGCGTCTTCAGGCAGGCCGGGCCCTGTGCTTATAGACCTTCCTAAAGATGTAACTGTAGGAAAAGCTGATTTTGTCTGGCCTGAGCTTGACATAAGGAGCTACAAGCCCACTTACGAAGGCAATAAGTGGATGATTACGCAGGGCGCCCATCTCATAGCAAAATCAAAGAAACCTGTGATAATTGCCGGAGGAGGTGTGATACTCTCAGGAGCTGCCAAAGAACTCAAAGAGTTCGCAGAGCATACTGACATCCCTGTGACTATGACACTGATGGGGCTTGGCGGATTTCCGGGTTCGCATAAACTTTCACTCGGCATGCTTGGAATGCACGGGACTTATTATGCCAATAAGGCAGTTCAGGATTCAGACCTTCTTATTGCCATAGGAATGCGCTTTGACGACAGGGTGACAGGCAAGGTTGATGCCTTTGCGCCCAACGCAAAGATAATTCACATAGACATTGACCCGACATCAATAAAAAAGAATGTGAGGGTTGATGTTCCTATAGTGGGTGACGTCAAGAAAGTTCTGGCTGTGATGAATAAGGTGCTTAAAGAAGAAGTGAAAGAACAGTGGGGTGAGGTAAAAAAGGCATGGCTCAAGCAGATAGATGCCTGGCGCGCAGAAAGGCCGATGACCTATACTCACAGCGATGAGATCATAAAACCGCAGTTTGTCGTTGAGAAGATATATGAGCTTACAAAGGGAGATGCAATTATAACAACAGAAGTCGGGCAGAACCAGATGTGGACCGCGCAGTTTTATAAATTTGATAAACCGAGAACACTTCTGACATCAGGCGGGCTCGGCACCATGGGTTATGGTTTCCCCGCTGCAATCGGCGCGCAGTTTGCGCATCCTGAAAAGCTTGTTATTGACATTGCAGGCGACGGAAGCATACAGATGAATATACAGGAGCTTGCCACTGCGGTTATAAATAAGCTTCCTGTTAAAGTAGCCATACTCAACAACAGATACCTTGGCATGGTAAGACAGTGGCAGGAACTCTTCTTTGAAGAAAGATATTCCCATACCAAGCTTGATGAGAGCGTGCCTGACTTTGTAAAGATTGCCGAGGCCTACGGCGCTGTGGGATTAAGGGCCGCAAAGCCGAGCGAGGTTGAACCCGTGCTTAAAGAGGCTTTCAGGATAAAGAAGACCGTGTTTATGGATTTTGTTGTTGACTGGAAGGAAAAGGTTTATCCGATGGTGCCTGCAGGCGCGCCAATAGACCATATGCTTTTTGAACAGGCAGAAAAGAAAGCAGAAAAGAAATTAAAGGCAGTGAAATAAACCTGAGGTGAAGGAATGAGACATACAATTTCTGTTCTGGTTGAAAATAAATTCGGTGTGCTTTCAAGGGTATCCGGGCTTTTCAGCGGAAGAGGCTATAACATTGAAAGCCTCTCTGTAGGAGAGACGATAGACCCGCAGATTTCTGTTATGACAATAGTAACAACAGGGGATGACTCGGTTATTGAGCAGATTACGAAACAGCTTAATAAACTTATTGATATCATAAAAGTCACTGACATGACAGAGCTGGACCATGTTGAGCGTGAAATGGTGCTCGTAAAAGTATCTCTGAGGCAGCAGGACAAGGCAGAGGTGTTAAATCTGACAGAGATATTCAGAGGAAGGATTGTGGATTCAAGCCAGAAGACCTATACAATAGAAATCACCGGCGATGAAAAGAAGATAGAGGCGTTTGTGGAGCTTATGCGGCCTATGGGCATAAAGGAATTTGTCAGGACAGGCAAGGTAGCTATAACAAGAGAAGGCGTAAAAAAATAAAAATTAGGGGAGGTGAATTAACATGAGAATACCGTTAATGAAGCATTTGTCATGGTATCTGATAATTGCAATGTTCATCATTGGGATTGCGCCTAAGGCTGATGCGGGCATTGCGCCATCGGAAATCATTGTCATGTCACAGGTTGACAGGACGGCTGACCTTGGAAAAATCCAGAATGTTCTTGAAATGAAAATGGTCAGAGAGAGGCTGGAGAAGTTAGGATTTGCTCAGGATGAGATACAGACTAAATTAGGCAGTCTCAGCGACCAGCAGATGCACAATCTGGCGCTCCAGATAGATGAGATTAAGGTTGGAGGCGATAGTGGTCTCGGTATAGTGATAGCTCTTCTTGTGATAGCCATACTTTTTGTGCTGTTGCTTTGGCTTATGGATCACAAAGTAGTAGTGACAAAATAAAATTAAAGGAGGTGAATTAGCATGAGAATACCTTTAATGAAGCATTTATCCTGGTATCTGATAATTGCAATGTTCATAATCGGGATTGCGCCTAAGGCTGATGCGGGCATTGCGCCGTCGGAAATCATTGTTATGTCACAGGTTGACAGGACGGCTGACCTTGGAAAAATCCAGAATGTTCTTGAAATGAAAATGGTCAGAGAGAGGCTTGAGAAATTAGGATTTGCTCAGGATGAGATACAGAACAAATTAAGCAGTCTCAGCGACCAGCAGATGCACAATCTGGCGCTCCAGATAGACGATATGAAGGTTGGAGGAGACGGCCTCGATATAGTGATAGCTCTTCTTGTGATCACCATACTTGTTGTGCTGTTAATTCAGCTTACAGGCCACAGAGTAATAGTAACGAAATAATTTTTATGTCATTGCGAGGAGCGAAGACGACGAAGCAATCTAAGAAACAAATGGGAATAGCAAGATTGCTTCGCTTCGCTCGCAATGACAATTGTATTCTGTCTATTATTTTTATTGTATATTTCTTGCATTCGTGTGCTGTGGTGAATCCTGTCCTTGAGTCCAAGCATAACCGCATTATTGCTAATGTCCCGTTCCATGCTCAGGAGGCTTATCAGTGCGGACCCGCATCTCTTGCAGGCGTTATGAATTACTGGAAGATAGATGTTACGCCTGATGATATTGCAAAGGAGATATACAGCAAATCCGCAAAAGGCACCCTGAATATTGATATGGTAATTTATCCTCAGAAAAAGGGATTATTTGCAGAACAATATTCAGGGAATATGAAAGACCTGAAAAAAAATATAGATTCAGGGTATCCGCTTGTTGTGTTTGTTGATTATGGTTTATGGGTATTTCAGTCAAATCATTTCATGGTTGTTGTAGGGTATAATGAGGATAGAGTGATTGTGAATTCAGGAAAAGATAAGGGCAAGTTCATATCTGAAGAGGATTTTATAAAGGCATGGGAAAAGACAAAATTCTGGACGCTGCTTATCAAAAGAAAGTGAAAAGTTTAGAGTTAAGAGTTAAGAGTTTTAAGATAGTTTTTTTCCTAATTGCATTTTCACTTTTAACTTCTTGTTCCCTTCCGCGAATAATCATCCTCGACGACCCGCTGAGCCCTGAGGAGCACATAAACCTCGGGTTTGCATACGAGAAAAAAGGAGATATTGATAATGCATTGAGGGAATACAGGCTTGCATCAAAAAAACTTCCTCTGGCGTATCTTTATATGGGGAATATATATTTTCAGAAAAATGATTTTGACGAGGCAGAGTCAGCATATAAAAAGGCGATTGAAAAAGAACCCTCTAATTCAGACGCATACAATAATCTTGCCTGGCTTTATTACACAAAAAAGGAAAATCTCAACGAGGCAGAGGAACTTGCGCTTAAGGCAATAGAACTTAATCCTTCAAAGAAGGAAATTTATCAGGACACGCTTGATAAGATTAGGGGAGTAAAGAGCAAGTTGTAACGATTGCAGTCAAGGAAATAGATCTGACCGCAACATGCCCCAAGACTCATCAAGAACGACGGCAAGAAATGCGCTTGTTATGCCTTAATTTCATTTATTGGCAATATTTGTCTGCCATGTCGAATTGTGAGAATGGATATTTGTTTGGTTTCGATACGATAAATGATGCGGTAATTGCCGTAAATTAGTTCTCTAAATTGGCTATCATTAATTTCGGGTAGAATCCGGCCGATTTCGGGAGACGATTTTAGTTGCTCAACTTTAGAAAATACTGTATCAATCCATTTTTCTGCCGCTGATGGTTTGTCTTGGGCAATATAATCGGCTATTTCCGATGCTCTATCGACAGCAAGAGGAGACCAGATTATTCTCATTTTGGAATTCGCTTTAATAGTTTCTCTTTTGCATCTTTATGGCTGATTCCTGCTCCTTTTTCCAGTTGATTGAGAGAGGTTTGAATATCTGATAGAAGCTCGATTTTCTCTTGCATGGCTTCAAATTCATTTGCACCTAAAAGGACCGCAATGCCTTTCCCGTGCTGTGTAATTATCACCGGTCTTTTAGTATCATGAACTTGCTTTATAAAAGTTGCCATGCTGTTCCTGACTTCTGACAGGGACCTGATATCTTCAGCAATTTTTAGTTTTTGCACATAGCACCTCATTAAGTATGTATTTCGTACATTATATCGCACATGTTCTGGTGCATGCAAGTGTTTATTTTCTGACATGTATAACAGAGTCTTTCAGTCGCCGGAGCTATCTCACTGGATAAGATTAGGGGAGTAAAGGGGAAGTGAAAAAGTTAGGAAAGTGTATATTTTAGGTTTGACCCTGTTTCTGCTGTTTCTGCTGTTTTTCTGCTGTTTGAAATCACTGCCGGAGCAAAGTGGAGTCCAGTAAAGTGATTCGTTAGACATCAGTATATTTTCCCTCACAATACTGGTGGTAAAGAACCTTAGTTTTGCCGACAAGATTCTGTATTATTGATCTGACGTATTTCTCGGGGTCTGATTTGTTCCATGTCAGGAAATCATTAGCTGATTGCAAACTTGCAATTGTGACTGGCAAGGCTATTCTGGGATCTGGATCACTGAAGTCGATATCGGGCAAATAGTAGCGGCCTTTTTTTGTCAAATTAAAAATGCTCATTTCATACCAGTTGCCGTGTATAAAACTACTTCCTTGACCGAATAAAAAAGGATAATCAACCTCTTTTTTTAATGAAACAAGAATTTGTTTAAAATCTTTACCATCCAATTTCCAATTTTTGTTGGCCTTTAATTGTCGAAGTGAAATTCTGTCCTTGCGTAGCCTACTCTTAATTTTCTTGATTATTACCTTTTCAATATTCATTAATGGTCTTTGTGACTTTATCCGATCAAGGTTCTCAAGAGTTTCTTTCTCCGAGCGGTAAGAAGAGAGAATGAAGCTTTTAAATGTGCTCCTCTTGGCTGAAAGTAAGTATTCCATCTTTATTATGCATTCATAGATAAGGCGACTCATTATATATGCTATCTGCAGTTCTCGTTTTCCTATATGCGTAGTAAAGCTGTGATATAGTTTAATCAAGCGAACAATGTGACCTACCACAATGGCTCTATTCTTTGTATAACCTCTCTCAGCTACGACTTGATTGGGAGCCATGGAAGCACTGACCGTAATCAAATAATGGGCATAACTCATCATTTCCATTACGTAGCGCATGTAGTCATCGTCTGAAGATCGCTGTGGAGGAAGTGGATTGCTCAACCACGACTTTACACTATCCAGATTGTTGATGATTTCTTCCATTATTCTTTGTGGTCAGCATTCTTTTTTATGCCGCCTGCATCTTATGTGATACTTTAGGGTAAATTAAATAGTTGAGTCAAGAAGAATCTCTATGGATGTGCTCTTAACCAATTGAAAGGTAAGGCAATTAATTTTCAGTTAAATATTATGCCGCTTGCGATATAATAATGGCATTAATTATGTGAGGGCTGATGTGACTGACAAACTGTGCATACCAAAGGGAATTTTTGACGAGATGATTGCTCATTGCAAAGCTGCGCATCCGAATGAGGCATGCGGGATTCTTGCGGGAAATGGGGTAGATGTCTTTAAGATTTACAAAATGTCTAATATTGAAAAGTCTCCCGTGAGTTACGAATTTGATTCAAGAGAGCATATCAATGCCATAAAAAACATGCGAGAGAACAACCACAAAATGCTTGCGATATTTCATTCGCATCCGTCATCACCTGCTTACCCATCAGCAAAGGATGTGAGCCTTGCATTTTATGAAGACAGCATATATGTCATTGTCAGCCTTTCCGAAAAAGAACCTGTAGTAAAAGGTTTTTTGATAAGGGAAGGCGCAGTAAAGGAAGTCCGGATTTCCGTGAAATAGCTAACCATGGAAGCTCTCTTTAATTTTTGTTTCATTTTAGAGTAAAATACTACTTCTTTTTCAATACGATTTCGGGAGGTGTTTATGGGATATGTGAGCGGTCTTAAGTGCAGAGAATGCGGCAGGGAATATCCTGTTGATCCTATATATGTCTGCGAATTCTGTTTCGGCCCGCTGGAAGTTGTCTATGACTATAAAAAGATAAAGAAAGTGCTGACGAAAAAGAACATAAAGAGCAGAGAGAAAAATCTCTGGCGGTATAAGGAGCTTCTTCCCATAGACGGAGAGCCGCAGGTGGGATTGGAGTCAGGGTTTACGCCTTTGATAAAAGCCGATAATCTTGCAAAGGAACTCGGCGTCAGTGAATTATACGTAAAGGATGATACCGTTGTCCATCCAACACTGTCGTTCAAGGATAGGGTTGTGGCAGTTGCCCTTACAAAGGCAAAAGAGTTCGGGTTTGATACGGTTGCCTGCGCATCTACGGGAAATCTCGCGCATTCTGTGTCAGCGCATGGCGCCAAGGCAGGGTTCAAGAGGTTTGTTTTTATACCCGCAACTCTTGAGGCGAGCAAGATTGTTGCATCGCTGGTGTATGAGCCGAATCTGGTGGCAGTTGACGGAAATTATGATGAGGTTAACAGGCTCTGCAGCGAGATTGCCAATAAATACAAATGGGCGTTTGTAAATATAAATATCAGGCCGTTCTATGCTGAAGGCTCAAAGACACAGGGGTTCGAGATTATTGAGCAGTTAGACTGGAAGGCGCCTGATAATGTGGTTGTGCCGTGTGCGAGCGGTTCATTGTTAACAAAGGTGTGGAAGTCATTCAAAGAATTTAAAAAGATCGGGATATTAAAAAAGCTTGATACAAAGGTTTTTGCCGCACAGGCAACAGGGTGTTCTCCTATAGTCGCTGCAATAAAGCAGGGTACAGACGTAATAAGGCCTGTGAGACCCAATACAGTTGCAAAGTCTCTTGCAATAGGCAACCCGGCTGATGGATTTTATGCGCGTCAGGTTGTAAAAGAGACAGGCGGATACGGCGAAGACGTCTCTGATAAGGAAATAATAGACGGAATAAAACTTCTTGCAAAAACCGAGGGCATTTTTGCAGAGACAGCAGGAGGCGTTACAGTTGCGTGCACAAAGAAACTGATTGAGTCAGGAAAGATAGGCAGGGATGAAATCACTGTTATCTGCATTACAGGCAACGGACTTAAGACGCAGGAGGCGCTTACAGGACAAACTGCAGAGATGCATTACATAAAGCCCAATCTTGCGGCATTTGAGGAGATACTTAGAAAAATTGAAGATTGAAAATTGAAGATTTTTTTCAATCGTAAATCATAAATCTATACATGGCGACATAAGTTGTAATCTGTTTGTCATTGTCCGGCTTGACCGGACAATCCAGTGTTTTCTGGATTCCCCGATCAAGTCGGGGAATGACGTCGTTGTTGATTTATGACGCTCGGTATAAAATTATAAACTGGAGGTGAAAAGATGGCTGTAAAAGTTAGAATTCCGACTCCGCTGCAAAGATTAACGCAGGGCCAGGAAGAGGTCGAAGGAGCGCCAGGCACAATAATAAATCTTGTCAAAGAATTGGAGGAAAAATTTCCCGGCATAGGCGAAAGGATATCCGAAGGCGGCAAGATACGGAGATTTGTTAATGTCTATGTAAATGAGGAAGATATCAGGTTTCTACAGGCAGAAGCAACAGTGGTCAAAGACGGCGATGAGGTTTCCATAGTGCCTGCAATAGCAGGAGGCGAAAAGGCAAATTCTAATATCTAAATCCTAATTTCTAAACTATTTAGGATTTCGGATTTCGAATTTAGGATTTGAATTAAGGAGGAGGTTATATGAAAAAGAGGGTTAAGCTGACATTTCCACAGCGCCTTATAAAAGAACCTGTCATATTTACGATGGCTAAGGAGTATGATGTCATGCCTAATATCAGAAGGGCAAGAGTTACGGAAACAGTCGGCGAGATGGTTCTTGAACTTGAGGGGAAAGAGGAAAATCTTGAGAAAGGCATAAAATATCTCAAAGAGCAGGGAGTAGACGTTGAGCTTGTTGAGGGAGACGTAATTGAGTAATGCGTTATGGCGTCAAGCGTGAAGTGTTATAGCGAAAAAACAAATATATTAACGCTATAACGAATATTGGAGATTTATGGAAATAGGAGAATGTAAAAGTCCAAAGAGTCTTTGGAGGGGCATAGTAGAAGAATACAGGGAGTTTCTTCCGGTAAGCGATGAAACGCCTGTTGTTACGCTTAATGAAGGAGATACGCCTCTCATAAAGGCTGTAAATATAAATAAAAGAGGCATTGACCTTGAGCTTTATTTTAAATTTGAGGGAGCTAACCCTACAGGTTCTTTCAAAGACAGGGGAATGACTCTTGCATTATCAAAGACTGTTGAGGCCGGTTCAAAAGCGGTAATGTGCGCATCAACAGGAAATACATCGGCTTCTGCCGCTGCCTACGCAGCGCGGGCAGGAATAAAGTCGGTAGTGCTTATTCCGCAGGGGAAGATAGCTCTCGGCAAGCTTTCTCAGGCGCTCGTTCACGGCGCAAATGTAATCCAGATAGAAGGAAATTTTGATGAGGCATTAAACATAGTAAAAGAACTTGCACAAAGATACCCTATAACGCTTGTTAACTCAATAAATCCTTTCAGGATAGAGGGGCAGAAGACAGCCGCCTTTGAGGTATGCGACCAGCTTGGCTTTTCACCGAAATATCACGCGCTGCCTGTCGGCAATGCTGGAAATATAACCGCATACTGGAAAGGTTACCATGAATATCACAGGCGAGGAAAGATTTCTTCATTGCCGGTTATGCTTGGCTTTCAGGCAGCAGGCGCTGCACCGATTGTAAAAGGACATCCTGTTGAAAGACCTGAAACAATAGCAACAGCCATAAGAATCGGCAATCCTGCAAGCTGGAAAGGCGCAGTTGCAGCAAGGGATGAATCAGGCGGAAGGATTGAGGCTGTTACAGACGAAGAAATATTAAAGGCATACAATCTTATTGCATCAACAGAAGGCATATTCTGCGAGCCAGCATCTGCCGCATCACTGGCAGGCGTGATGAAGCTGCATAAAGAAGGCTATTTCAAGCCCGGAGATACTGTTGTTTGCACCCTTACGGGTCATGGGCTTAAAGACCCTGATACGGTATTCAGGGTATCAAAAGACCCCCTGAAGGTTAAGGCTGATATCGCTGAGGTAGAGAAGATAATAGAAAGGATAATTTAGTATCACCATAACAAAGGAATGAAACCATTGGTTTGTCACCCTGAACTTGTTTCAGGGTCTAAGAGATGCTGAAATAAATTCAGCATGACAGTTGAAGGAGTTTTTAATTGAAATACGTTGTAATCATAGGCGACGGCATGGCAGACAGGCCGTTAAATGAGCTTGGAGGTAAAACCCCCTTACAAGCGGCATTTACCCCGAATATGGACAAGCTTGCCTGCGAAGGAATAATCGGCAGGGTCAGGACTATCCCTGAGGGTTTTCATCCCGGTTCAGATGTTGCTAATCTGAGCGTGCTCGGTTATGACCCAAGGAAATTTTATACGGGCAGGGCATCACTTGAGGCAGCGAGCATTGGAGTAGGCCTCAAAGACACGGATGTTGCTTACAGGTGCAATCTCGTAACTCTCAGGTTTAACAGGGATAAGACACAGGCAATAATGGAGGATTACAGCGGAGGCCATATTTCAACTGAAGAGGCAGGGATACTCATCAATGACATAAACAAAGAACTCGGCACCTCACAGATAAAATTTTGCAGAGGCGTAAGTTACAGGCATCTGATGGTATGGTCAGACGGCAAGGCAGATGCGGAATGCACTCCGCCGCATGACATAATGGGAAGGGATATTTCAGACTATCTGCCGGTTGGTTCAGGCGAGGAAACTCTCAGAGAATTAATGCTTGATTCTGTGGATGTCCTCGAAAGCCATGACATAAACAAAGAGCGTATAAGTAAGGGCAAAAACCCTGCAAACAGCATTTGGCTCTGGGGACAAGGGAAAAAACCATGGCTGTCAAAATTCAGAGAGAAATATTCTGTTGAAGGCGCAATGGTTTCTGCCGTGGACCTTACAAAAGGGCTGGGCATATATGCCGGGTTTAAGATACTTCAGGTGCCCGGCGTTACCGGGTGGCTTGATACAAATTATGCCGGCAAGGCAGAGGCAGCGCTGGTTGCTCTTAAGGAAGTTGATTTTGTATACATACACGTTGAGGCGCCTGATGAAGCAGGGCATTCAGGAAACTATAAGAACAAGATAAAGGCAATAGAGGATTTTGATGCGCTTGTTGTAGGCACTGTTATGCGGGGCATAAAATCCTTTGAGGAATTCAGGATTCTGCTTATGCCTGACCATCCTACGCCGGTAGAGCTGAGGACGCATACGGCTGAACCGGTGCCATTTGTTATCTATGACAATAAACAAAAGCAAAAGAATGAAGGCGCTGCTTTTGATGAATCAATCCTAAAGCGGGAAGGCATAATGGTTGTTGAAGAAGGTTATAAGCTGATGGATTATTTCATTAAGGGGAAAAGCTAATGCTTATTGTCCAGAAATACGGCGGGACGTCTGTCGCTAATGTTGAGAGGATTAAGGCTGTTGCAGAGCGCGTTGTAAAAACTGCCAAAGAGGGGCATAAGGTTGCGGTTGTTGTCTCTGCAATGGCTGGAGAAACAGACAAGCTGATAAATCTCGCCCATCAGGTTTCATCCAATCCCAGCGAAAGAGAGATGGATCTTATGCTTTCATCAGGGGAACGAGTTACCTGCGCCCTTACAGCCATAGCAATAGAAGAGCTGGGCCATAAAGCAATGGCACTTACGGGAAGGCAGATGGGGATAATAACAGATGATGTGCATACAAAGGCAAAGATAGAAAAAATAGCGGGAGAAAGAGCAAAGAAGGCATTGGATGAAGGATATATAATTGTTGTGGCAGGCTTTCAGGGTATAACAGAGAAAGAAGATGTTACTACGCTTGGAAGAGGCGGCTCCGACCTTTCCGCAGTTGCGATAGCCTCCGCGCTTAATGCCGACTTATGCGAGATATATACGGATGTGGACGGTGTTTATACGACAGACCCCAATATTGTTTCTGAGGCGAGAAAGCTGGACAAGATTTCCTATGAAGAGATGCTTGAGCTTGCAAGCCTCGGCGCAAAGGTGCTTCAGACAAGGTCTGTGGAGTTTGCCATGAAATACGAAGTGCCTGTGGTTGTGAGGTCAAGTTTTAATGATAATCAGGGGACGCTTGTTACCAAGGAGGATGAGGATATGGAGAAAGTCGTCGTATCAGGAGTTGCTTATGACAAGAACCAGGCAAAGATTACTGTGATGGGGGTGCCTGATAAGCCGGGCATAGCCGCGAAACTCTTTAAGGGGATTGCAGACGCCGGCATAGTCGTTGATATAATTGTCCAGAATGTAAGCAGTGACGGAAAAGCGGCAGACATATCATTCACAGTTCCAAAGACAGACGCAAAAAAGGCATTGAAACTGACGGAAGGAATAGCCAAAGAACTCAGCGCAAAGGGCGTTGACATGAAAGAGGATATTGCTAAGATATCCATTGTCGGCGTAGGCATGAGGACTCATTCCGGTGTTGCCTCGCAGATATTTGAAACGCTTGCAAAGCATAATGTGAACATAATGATGATAAGCACATCAGAGATAAAGGTATCCTGTATTATAGGCGCCAAATATGCGGAACTCGCAGTCAGGGTTTTGCATGAGGCGTTTGGACTGGCTCGGAGTTAAATCTGAATACATTAAACTGCAGGCAGTAGATAGAGCTGTAAGAATATCAACAAGAGACCAACTCATATACAATAGTCCTGTCCATGATTAAGATTTACTAATATACGGTAGGTTTAGTTATGCAATTTGTTGATTATACGAAAATCTATGTTAAGGCCGGAGACGGCGGAAGAGGCTGTGTAGCATTCAGAAGGGAGAAGTACGTTCCCCGCGGAGGTCCGAGCGGCGGAGACGGCGGCAGGGGAGGGCATATCATATTCAGAGCAAGCAGGGAATTGAATACTCTCCTTGACCTCAGATATCAGAGAGAATATAGAGCAAAAAGAGGCCAGCACGGCATGGGCAAGAAAATGCACGGCAAAGATGGCGAAGACAGAATTATTCCCGTGCCTGTCGGGACAATAATAAAAGACGCTGATACAGAAGAAGTGCTTGCAGACCTTGACAGTGAGGGTGTAGAAACCATAATAGCAAAGGCGGGCAGGGGCGGTCAGGGAAATGCTCACTTTGCAACTCCAACAAGACAGGCGCCAAAATTTGCACAGCCCGGAGAAGAAGGCGAAGAAAAAAATCTTGTTATTGAATTAAAACTCCTTGCTGATGTCGGCTTGATAGGGCTTCCCAACGCAGGCAAATCAACTCTTATATCCGTAATATCATCTGCAAGGCCCAAGATTGCGGATTATCCGTTCACGACCCTTACGCCTAATCTCGGAGTTGTGAAGCTCAAAGATTTCAGGAGTTTTGTTGTTGCAGACATTCCCGGACTCATAGAAGGAGCGCACAAGGGCGCAGGATTAGGGTTTCAGTTTTTAAGGCATGTAGAGCGCACCTCAATGCTACTTCATCTTGTTGACGCCTCTGATATGCCTGAAACCGACCCTGTGGAAGACTTAAAAAAGATAAACAAAGAACTTGAGCTTTACAGTTCAAAACTCTTAAAGAAGCCGCAGGCAGTTGTCGGAACAAAAACAGACATTGCCATAGAGAAGAAGAGGCTCAGAAAACTTGCCAAATACTGCAAATCAAAAAACATTGATTTCTTCCCTGTATCAGCAGTGACAGGAAAAGGCATAAAAGAACTCCTGCTTTATTTGTCAGTTATTGTTGGAAAAGAAAAATAAAGAACAGTAATCCGACGATAACACCGCTTTACAGGAGGCTGCGACTGTCTTTCGGCAATATTAAACTACCCTTGCAGAATACAGGCGGTAGTACAATATATCAGATTTTTACAAGTTCTTATGCGGGGCTATCCGCTCCATTTCATGGAGTCTTCAGCCCCTATTCTGGCAGACCCGTGAATCTTGCCTTAATCCAGCCCCAGCCTCCTTACGTTTTTAGTCTAACTAAGATTTCAGTTGTAAATATTCCTTTGCAAGCGCAGGATACAGCTTTGGATTAAACAAGATATTTGTCATGAAGTAGCATTCGTGCGTGCAGAAACATTTTTTGTCCTGAATTGAGGCGAGTATTTTTTCCGCATTTTCCGTGCGCAGGATTTTTTTAATGTTATATTCGTAATCCTTCACATTCCCAAGTCTTTCCATAAGGATTTCGCATGGATACACATCTCCGTTTTCTGTAAGTACAAGGTTCAGCCTGCCCGCATAGCACGGGTTCAGTCTTTTTTGCTCAAGCAAAGTCCGGTGTATCAGGCTGCGCTGAAGGATGTCCTGCGCAGCTTTGATGCGCGCGCCTTTAAAGCGGTATGTAGCTGAAGTCTTATTCTTCAGGTTTTCCTCCAGCCTCTTTATTGCATGAAGATATTTTTTGTAATCTATTTTTTTGTAGCTTTCATCTTCAAGGCTGCCGCGTATCAGAGAAATGGTATGCGTTTTTATGTTTTTCAGCCCGCTCACGAAATCTATTATCCTGTCCATCGAATCCTGATTTTCAGAGCAGAAAACTGTATTGACTCCAAGTTCAAAGTTAGGGTATTTCTCAAGGAGTTTTTCAAGCAGGTTATATGTCTTCATAGTCTTATCAAAGCTGTGAGGTGTATTGCGAAGATTGTCATGCTCTTCATTCAACCCGTCAATTGAGAGTTTTACAACTATCATACTCTTTTTGCAGTGCCTGAGTATTTCTTCTGTCCGGTCTCTAATTAATTCAGGAAGAAGTCCGTTTGTTGGATAAAGCATAATTGCAGGCCTGTTATTCTTATAGAAGACTTTGCTTATCTCAACAAGGTCATCCCTGAGATATATCTCGCCTCCTGAAAATGCGAGCCAAAGCAGGCTGCCAAGAGATTTAGAAACCTTCTGAATTTCGTCCAGAGACAATTCTTCTGCGGAAACTCTGCTTTCGGCGCTCTTCAGATAAAAACAGAACGGGCATCTTGAATTGCATTTTCGCGTGATGAAAAGGGTAAGATGGATTGGACTTGATTTTTTCAAGGCAGAACTAAGATGGCGAAAGGGCGAATACATTTCAGATAAATCCTCTTATTTTTTATATTTTAATAGATAATCGGTTATGCCGGCAATAGACCCGATTCCAACGGCAATAGGGTAAACCGCAATATAGTAGATGCCTGAAAAAAAAGTGAAAAGTAATCCTTTTGCATCAAGGAATGCTCTAAATAGTTTTCTGTTTATTATGCGTATGTTAACAACCTCGATAATAACGTGAAAGATAAAAGCGAAATAGTTATTTGTTAAAACGAACAGGCAGAGCAAAAGCACACTTATAAAAAATGATACGGTGTTAAATTTCAGCTCCAATGAAGCCGTTCCCGAATCTTTGAAGATATCCTTATTCCTCAGTGAATATACAGTCCAGTATCTTGTTTTTTTGTAGGCATTCCTGAGAGATTTTATCAATGTAAAATTGAATATATGCCGAACGAGTATCTCAGAGTTCATTGTGAGTTTGTAGCCCGTCTTTCTGAGCCTGTGGCTGAACTCCACATCCTCAAGTATGGGCAGGAAGTTTTCCTGAAATCCTCCGCTTTTCATAAAGATATCTCTGCTGATAACCATTGCATGTGTCGGTATATAATCAGGAGGCTCTTTTTTCATCTCGGAATAGTTTATGAATATTGACTGAAACGTGCTGAAGAAATCTTTGTCATAGGGAATAACTGTATAGGTTCCGCCGATGATTGCATCTTCATCTGTAAGAAAGGCTTTATTGACCGAGGCAAGAGTATTTTTCTGCAGAAGACAGTCTGCATCAATAAAAAAGAGAATCTCGCCGCCGCTGTTCTTTGCGCCAGTATTTCTTGCCCTTGATGCCCCTGAGTGTTTATTCAAGAATATGAATTTGCACGGAAATTTTTTTATTATCTCTGCCGAATTATCGGTTGAGCAGTCATCCGTGACTATAACGTCAAAGTTGTCATATTCAGATGAGAATGCAGCCTCAAGGCATCTGCCGATGGTGGAACTTCCATTGTAGTTAGGGATAATAACCGAGATGCGTTTATTCATATTCTGGCAGTTGCAGCAGTCTATTTAAGCCCCAGAACATCCTGCATGTCGTAGAGCCCTGCCTGTTTTCCTGAGACCCAGCTTGCAGCCTTTAGTGCGCCCCGCGCAAATGTGTCCCTGCTTGATGCCTTGTGCGTTATCTCTATTCTCTCTCCGAGCCCTCCGAACATGACAGTGTGCTCTCCTACAATGTCACCTGCGCGTATTGTCTGTATGCCAATCTCCTTCTTCGTTCTTTCGCCTATGATGCCTTTTCTTGCGTAAACCGCCACTTCATCAAGATTTCTGTTTACCGCATCAGCAATAACCTGCGCCATCTTTAAAGCGGTTCCGCTCGGAGCGTCCTTTTTTAGCCTGTGATGCGACTCAACAATCTCTATATCATACTCATCGCCCAAGACCCTTGCCACGTCCTGCAATATTTTCAAAAGCAGATTAACTCCTGTGCTCATATTGGAAGCCACTACGCATGGGATGTTTTTTGACAGGATTTCAATTTCCTGTATCTCATCCTTTGACAGTCCTGTTGTGCCTATGACCATTGCCTTTCTTTTTTTTGATGCAAGCCTGATATTCTCCATTGTAGAGGCAGGAGATGTAAAATCAATTATTACGTCTGCATTGTCAATGATACTTCCAAGGCTGTCTGATAGCATCACGCCTGTTTCACCTATACCCGTTATTGTTCCTATATCCTTTCCTGTTGCAGGGTGACCCATCTTTTCAAAGGCCCCTGCAAGTTTTAGCTCTGGATACTCTTTTGAAATAGCCGTAATCCTGCTTCCCATTCTTCCTGTTGCTCCTGCGACTGCTATCTTTATCATAAAAACCTCCTTGATTTTCAGGGATTGCCGAGAATCCATTTTACTGCTTCATTCAGGTCCTTTGCAACATAATCCGCATTGGCTGATTCAGCGCCCTGTCCTGTCAGGACAAGAATGCCTTTTGCGCCTGCTGATTTTGCAAGCAGCATATCAAGCTCTTTGTCTCCGATCACATAGGATTGCTTAAGGTCAATGCTGTGCTCGGTCCTGGCCCTTAGAAGCATTTCAGGCTCTGGTTTTCTGCACGGGCAATGTTCATCCGGGTGGTGAGCGCAGTAATAAAAATCATCAAAACCATATTGCTCTATAAAGATATTGTGGACCTCTTTTGTGAATTTTTCGTCAACGATTCCCCTTGCAATACCGGACTGGTTACTGACCCCGATTAGTTTATACCCTTTATCTTTGAGCAGTATTAACCCTGAGACCTCTTTGAATATTTCCAGATTGTCAAAACTGTTCAGATATTCTGCATCTTTGCACAATGTGCCGTCCCTGTCAAAAAAGACGGCCTTGTTTTTTGGGATAGAACGCTCTATAGCATCAAAAACCTTGTCAGATGTAATAGCGTCCATGCAGTCCATCTTATCCCTTTCGCATGTTCTTTCAAAGCAGGGGCTGCAGTCCGTACTTTTTCTGATTACTGTGTTTCCTATACCCACCGGGCCTGTTAATTCAGGGTCTGTTGAACCGAATATAGCTACCAAAGGAGTTCTGACAGCATAACCAATATGCATCGGTCCTGAGTCGTTTGTAAGAAAGACATCGCACTCAGATATGAGGGCTGACAGTTCTCTGAGGTCTGTTTTTCCTGCCTTATTCAACAAATGACGAGTGACGAGTGACGAGTGACGAGAAGCGATCTCATTGATGATTTCTTCTGCTATTCCGGTTTCAGATTGTCCTCCAAATATGACGACACTCCCGCCGAGCTCCGAGATTATTTTTCTTGAGACCTCTGCAAATTTCTCAGGCTGCCATCTCTTTGTTGACCCATAGGAAGCTCCCGGGTTGATGCCGATAACAGGTCTTTTCAGCCCCTTCAGGATATTCCTTGCTCTGATTCTCTCGTTGAGAGATAAATAGATATAAGGCAGAGAAAATTCAGCATCTATGCCTGCCTGACGGAGAATGTTCAGGTAATATTCTATGTGATGGATTTTTCTGTCGTCATTATTAAAAGGAATTGAATCCGTAAGGAGAAAGCCCCTCAAATCCCTCTTATAACCTATTCTCTGCGGTATGCCTGAAAGAAAAACGATTAAAGCGGCATCAAATGCATTCTGAAAAAGTATTGAACTGCAAAAACTTTTTGTTCTAAGAACTGCAGACAGCCTGAATTTACCGCTTATGCTGCCGTATTTATCTTCATAGAGAATAATGTCGTCTATAAACGGGTTGTTTTCAAATAGAGGCGCAACCCATGGCTTGACAAGAAGGGATATCTTAGTATCCGGCAATTCCTTTCTCAGCGCCCTGAGCGCCGGCATTGTCATCACAGCGTCTCCAATCCAGTTAACGCCTCTTACCAGCAGATTTTTGCAGGTTTTGTCAAACATAGTTTAGTTTAACATTTTAGTAATCCTGAAAAAAACTTAAGCTTAAGTAGGAGTGAGGAATTGAGTTTTGAGTGGTTTTTGTGAAATAATAGACAATATACAATGAAAATCTGCGAGGTATTTACAAGCATACAGGGCGAATCATCATATGCAGGCATGCCGTGTACTTTCATAAGACTGACGGGGTGTAATCTCAGGTGTTTGTACTGTGATACGGCATACGCATATGAGGAGGGGGTGGAGCTTACCGAAGCTGAAATCATAAACGAAGTTGAACTGATAGGCGTCCACCTTGTTACAATCACAGGTGGAGAGCCTCTGCTTCAGGAAGAGACCTTTCGCCTGACAGAACGCCTCATAAGCGAAGGATATAAAGTCCTGATAGAGACAAACGGCACTATGAGCATAAAAGATATTGACAGCAGGGCGGTTATTGTTCTTGATATAAAAACGCCCGGCAGCGGCATGTGGGAGGAGATGGATCTCTCTAATCTTGATTACATAAAACCTACTGACGAGATAAAATTCGTGATCACCGGCAGAGCAGACTATGAGTGGTCAAAAGATATGATGCAAAAGTATAATCTGAGATCTAAATGTCAGGTGTTCTTTTCTCCGGCTTTTGGCATTCTTCTGCCTGAATCACTTGTCAAGTGGATGCTTGAAGACAGGCTTGATGTAAGGCTGAATCTTCAGATGCACAAATATATCTACGGAAGCGACAGGCGCGGTGTTTAGCCCTGCTGTGTTTGCCCTGCAGTCGTTCCGCCTGAAAATTGCAGATATGTGGAAATTTCATGTTCAAAATTGTCGCTGAATATATTCCTGCCGAGATGATTTTTTATCTCACTGATGTCCCAAAGCCTAACCACATCAATCTCTTCTTTATTAAATGATATTTTGCCGTCATAGGCGCAGGAATATGTATATGCAAGCTCTGTTTCATAAGAGTTTGTGTGAATGTACGAATAGAGGAACTGAGGGTTGCATTCTGATATGCCGAGTTCTTCTTCCATTTCCCTTTTTGCCGCCTCAAGCAGATTCTCTCCCGGATTAACATGCCCTCCAACTGACGTATCCCATTTGCCGGGAGCTACATCCTTGGTTTCTGAACGCTTTTGGAGGAAAAGTGCTCCTTTTTTGTTGAATACAAGCACATGTACAACTCTGTGGATTAGAGAGGGATTTCCGTGTATCTCAGATCTCGGCGCAATACTGATTGCTTTGCCGTGACTGTCAGTTATCTCCATGAATTCTTCGGTTGTATCAGGCACTATTTCCCTCCCGCTTTTTTGGTTTAAATATTATAACTTTCATAAATAAAGGTGTAAAGCGCTGCCGGCTGCGAGGCGGGGTATTGACATTAATATCGGATATGCTAAGCTTTTAATCAGGGGTAGCGCTTTTTCCGCGGGCATTCAGAAGAGACCTTAGTGAATTTGTAAAATTTAAATAATATTAACCCCTCACACTAACCCTCTCCGACAAGGGGCGAGGGCACTTCCCCTTTCTTGATGGGAGGGGATAGGGGGGGTGCAACGTTGGGAGATTGATAATGTTAACAGGGAAAGAAGACCTGATACAGTCGCTTATTGAGGCGTACCTCATGGAAAAGGGCACAATGGATTTCTACTCCCAGGCTGCTGCAAAGGCGCTAAACCATGATGCCAGAAAAATGTTTGGAGAACTTTCTCAATGGGAACATAAGCATATGGACTTTATCGGATACCTTTACCAATCAATCCATGAAGACAAAGATGTAATAGGTTTTGAAAAATTCACAAAAAAGACGGATTCTTCTGTTACCGAGGCGGGAATCCCGGTGAAAGACCTTGAGGCAAAACTTGAGAAGCATGAGTTTGTAGATGATATGGGAGCTTTGATCTTAGCGCTGGAGATAGAAGGCAAGGCATACAGCCTTTACAGCAAGCTTGCAAAGAACGCTGTTGATACAAATGCAAAGGTTGTATTTCAGGAAATGTCAGAACAGGAAACCAAGCATATTGAATATCTGAAAAAGATAAGGCAGAGACTTGGTGAGACATCATAGATGAAGAGTTATCTCTTTATCTATGATGAGATGAGATTGCCACGTCGCCCCGATTTTATCGGGGCTCCTCGCAATGACAAAATAGCAGTATCAATCCTGTCATTGCGAGCGTAGCGAAGCAATCTTTTGTTTTAAAATTTATGAGGGAGGTTCTTATGAATGCAATTGAGATAGCTATCAAGATGGAGACAGACGCAATAAAATTCTATAAGGAGGCATCGGAGAAGACAAAAAATCCTGTCGGCAAAAAAATGTTCCTTACAATAAGAGAGGATGAAAAAAGGCATCTTAATATGCTTACGCAGATATTCAAGGGACTTGATATAAAAGTCGGCGATGTTAGTCCAACCGGCAATGTAAAGATTGTATTTGAATCAATGAAGAATGAGATGATGAAAAAAGTTGAAGCAATGGATAATGAACTTGAGGCCTTCAGGATTGCATCACAGATGGAAAAGGAAGGAATTGAGTTTTATAAGAAAGCGCTGTCAGAGGCAAAGACTGAAAAAGAAAAGGCTCTCTTTGACAGGCTGATAAAAGAGGAAGAGCGGCATTACCGTATCTTCGCAAATTCCTATTCTTTCCTTTCCGACACCGGAAACTGGTTTATGTGGGAAGAGCACAGCATTGTTGAAGGATGAACGCACTGGGCATAAATAACGACAAGTTAAGACTTTATAGAGCCTAAGGTTCAGGCCTAAAAATATTTTGAATCTGATGTTGTAAAATATAGTACGATGGCTATGGATGTTTTAAAACTCAAAAAACCGCCCCGGAAAATTCTTGTCATAAAACCGAGTTCGTTGGGAGATGTTGTTCACAGTCTTCCGTTTCTGAATGCCCTCAGAGACAGTTTCCCCAGAGCAGAGATTCACTGGATTATCGCAAAAGGACTTGAGGGTCTCCTTGAGGGGCATCCGATGATAAACAAGCTCTGGATTATTAACAAGGATGATTGGAAGAGGGTTAAGGGCGCAGGGACTACGATAAAAGAACTGAGGTCTTTGTTTAAATCTTTAAAGGCAGAGAAATACGATATTGTTATGGACCTGCAGGGCCTTCTCAGAAGCGGGATTCTTGCAAAGGCAACAGGCGCACCTGTGAGAATAGGTTTTAAAGAGGCGAGGGAAGGCAGCAGGATATTTTATACACACACTGTTAAGGCAGGCAAGGATGTTCATGCAGTGGACAGGTATCTTGAGATAGCAAAATTTATCGGGTGCGACATCTCCGATATAAAATTTCCTTTCCCTCTGTCTTTTAAGTCCCAACTTTCAACCCTTAACTTTCAACTCCCTGAAAGATATGCTGTTATAGTCCCGGGCGCAAGATGGCAGACAAAGAGGTGGTTTCCTGAGCGATTCGGACAACTCTCATCAATGATGCAGGTGAAATCAATCATTGTGGGCGGAGAATCAGATGCTGATATAGCAAGTATTGTCATCAGGAATTCCGATGGCAATGCCATATCCGCTGTAGGCAAGACAACGCTGAAAGTGCTTATAGAGGTAATAAGAAATGCAAGATTTGTAGTCACAAATGACTCAGGACCAATGCATATCGCTGCTGCGCTCAATGTTCCTGTATTTGCAATATTCGGGCCTACTAATCCGCTAAGAACAGGCCCTTACGGTAAATCGCATGTCATAATCAGGAAAGGGCTTGAATGCTCTCCGTGTTACAGAAAGAATTGCAGAGCCGTTCAGTGTATGGAAATGATAAGCGTCAGAGAAGTAGCAGATGCTATCAGGCGGAGCGGATATTAACGCATAGCGAAGTTCTATTGACTTTGCACTATTCCTTAATTTAATATTACGGAAAATCCGGGTTTATAAACTGGTGATTGGAGGGAAAGATGACAAAAAAAGTCGCAGTACTTGTAAGGAACAGGCAGCACGAGGCGCTGAGAATGTCTGTAGGGCTGACACTTGAGGACAATGCAGTGAGCGTGTTTGTTATGGATAAAAAACTTCCGTCAGATGAGAATACTAACCTTAATGTGGAAACCCTCGGTGATATGGATGCAAAGATATTTTCCAATAACCCGGAGAATAAATTTGAGCAGATGACCACTGAAGAGATTGCACGCGCTCTGACAGAATATGATGTTGTGATTCCGTATTAACCGGTGTTGTTTTTAATTTAAGACACAAACATTATAGACAAAAATTCATGTAAGGAGGAGATATGAAGCTTGGTATACATGTAATAAGCGACAGGCATCTTGATGATGTAGTCGGTATAGCGAAGGCTGCTGCATCGAAAGGACACGAGGTAACCGTATTCACAATGGCTGACGGTGTTAAACTCCTTGAGAATCCTGCGTTTACCAGCCTGTGCAAGACACCTAATGTCAAAATGAGCTTTTGCGACCATAACGCCACAGGGATGGGGATCTCAAAAGATGGGATCCCGCAAGATGTAATATGCGGCAGCCAGTATAATAATGCAATTATGGTGAACATCTCTGACAGAGTTATAGTGCTTTAAGATTATATTTAAGAAGGTAAAAATTAAAAAAGGGGACGAAACAATGAAAATATTGCATATTCTTAATGATGGACAGACTAAATTATCAGATGAGATAATCTGCATACAGTCAAAAAGTAATGAGGTTAAGGTTATTGACCTTCCAAAGAAGGAAGCGTCTTATGAAAGTATTGTTGCTGATATTTTTTCGTATGATAAAGTGATATCATGGTAACGGCAAATTACACTTGACTTGTTAATAATCAAAAGATATACTGTCCTTTACCGAGGGTTGAGAAGCTTTAATTTAAAGCTAAAGCCTTAAATTTTCAGGACGGGGGGGTGAGATTGAATTGTAGAGGTTTTAAGTTCGGGGTTTCGGCTTCTCATTTAGTAAAAAATTTAACAAAAACAGGAGGCAATGATGCTTAGAGATGGTAAAGTGTTGAAGTTCATTTTTTTAATGGTCGGTGTTTTTCTATTTTTCACTGCACAGACTTACGCTGCTCAATTTAAACACCCGGAGTTATTAGTAACCCCGGCAGACATCGAGAAACACAAGGATTGGATTGTACTCGACTGCCGTGATGCAAAAGAGACAGAAGATAAAAAAACTGGCGAAAAGTTAAAGGGTTATGCTGATGGACATATCCCTGGCGCAATAAACCTCGGCGGCGATTGTTCAAAGGTCTTGAGGACAAAGGAACAATCGGTTGTTTTTAAGGATGCGAAGGAGAATACTGATGTGGCAAAATATGAGAAAATCCTCGGTGATGCCGGGATAAGCAGCGACAAGACTGTAGTGGTTTATGCTGATGCAAAAAGAATTACCCATGCTACTGTCGGTTTCTGGATACTTGAATACTTAGGGCAGAAGGATGTCCGTTTCCTTAACGGCGGCATTGAGGCTTGGGAAACTGCTGGAAAGAAGCTGGATACAGCAGAGAAAAAACTTCCACCTGCTAAATATATGGCACATCTTATGAAAAACAGAATAGCTACTACAGATGAAGTTTTGAAGGTTGCCAAAGGCGAGATTAAAAACGTTCAGATTGTGGACTCAAGGACACCTGGAGAATATGCAGGAACAGATATGAGGGCAAAGAGGGGCGGACATATCCCCAAGACAACGATGAATGTCTCTCATACTGAGACCTATGATAAGAAGACAGGGATGATTAAGTCTGCTGAAGAACTTGAGAAGCTTTTCGGCAAACTGGACAAGAACAAGAGGACCATACCTCTCTGCCAGACAGGCACCCGTTCCACACTTACATATTTAGAGTTCAAAATGATGGGATTCAAGAATTTAGCCAATTATGATGATTCATGGATAATCTGGGGCAACAGAGAAGACACACCTATTGAAAAGTAATTGCTGACCTGCTAAATTGGTCCTTTAGCTGAAAATTACTTAGAGTCAAAATAGGAGGCGAAATCGCCTCCTATTTTTTTGCAAAAAGAGAGGTTGTCAGATAAAATAACTCATGTTAGATAAAACAGCTCGAGTGGACCCCCATGCTTCTAAAAGGATTGAGTTTTTTTTGATTTCCCTTCTGACATTTTTCAGTTTTCTTATTCTTTTTGTTCTCAGAGGAATTGACGATAACAGGCTGACCTCATGGTTGTGGACATTCAGCAGTTTTAATATCATAGAATTTTCTTTAATCATAATTTCCGGGATTATCTTTGCATATATGCTTACAAGACTTTCTTTCCCAAAGTTCAGTCCATCTGTATTTCTTTTTTTACTGTCATTTATTTCTGTAATGCCTTTTTGGAAAGCGCCGGAGGTTATTGTGGATGCATCGCGGTATTTCACTCAGGCAAAACACCTTGATGTCTATGGAATTGGATATTTCTTTAGAGAATGGGGCAGGGATATTAATATATGGACTGACCTGCCCCTCATTCCTTTTCTTTATGGACTGATATTTAAGCTTTTCGGAGAGTCCAGGATTTATATCCAGGCATTTACCACGCTTCTATTTTCTCTTACCGTTGTGCTCACGTATAACATAGGAAAAACATTATGGGATGAGACAGTTGGTTTTTATGGAGGGGTGCTTCTGCTCGGCATCCCATACCTATTTTCTCAGATATCACTCATGCTTGTTGATGTGCCTGCAATGTTTTTTTTAACGCTTTCAATTTTTACTTTTATAATGGCTTTAAATCGAGGGGGAATATGGCTTCTATTTTCGTCTGTTGCCGTGTTCACGGCATTTTTTTCAAAGTATTCAACATGGCCGATGCTTTCTATTTTGGCAGTTATATTTGTGGTTTACAGCGTTCAACGCTCAAAACTAAAGATGCAGGATAATCATGCATCATGGAGAAGAGGATTTGTGGTTGTAGTGATTTCCGGCATATTAATAGGAGTAGTTTTCTGGTATAAATCTGATGTCTTCCTGAATCAGATTAAACTCTTATTGAATTATCAGCAGCCCGGACTGAAACGCTGGGAAGAGAGTTTTATTTCCACCTTCTTTTTTCAGATTCATCCCTTTATTACTGTTTCTGCGATATATTCTATTTATATTGCCTTAAAGAGAAGAGATGTTAAGTATGCGATTATAAGCTGGCTGATAATATTTATACTTTTATTTCAGATAAAAAGGATACGATACATCATAATGATATTCCCGCTGCTGACATTAATGGCATCCTATGGCCTGCGGGAGATAAAAGACAGGCGCATTATAAGGTTTATTGCTTCATATACGGTTATCTTTTCGCTTCTTATTGCAGTTCTTGCATACCTTCCTTTTCTCCAGAAAATGAGTGTGGTAAACATAAAAAACGCAGGCAGTTTTTTGAATTCGCTTGATGCCTCTGAGATTGAGGTGTTTACTCTTCAGTCAAAGAATCCCGATGTCAACCCTGCGATCTCTGTGCCTATTCTTGATTTGTTTACAAAGAAAAAAATTATCTATCATTATGACAAGGATTTTTTTCCTCCACCAAAGGATTTTGAGAAGTCGTCATTGAGGTTCACATGGGAATATAAAAATCCAGAATACTATACCGCTAACAGTGAAGATTCAAAAAGGACTGTGTTGGTAATATCAAGTAACATGGAGGCATTTCCTGATTATATTGAACAGAGGATAAAAGAGTACACCAGATCTAAGGTATTTGAGATATCGGAGGGAGTGTTTCGTTTTAGGACAGTGGTTGCAGTTTACTATAATTGAGAAAAAATCTGTGGTTATGCTAATATAATTCGCTCTGCTAAAAAATAGGTTTATGTTAAATCCTCAACCTCAAAAGAGATACATGGTTGATGGATGAAACAAAGGGAATAAATGCCTCTCACAGACTGAAAGAGATTCTGAGAGATTTCCCTGAACTCACAGATTATTTTCTTGAGATGGGCATCTGCGGTTGCGGCGACGAAGGCCTTAACTGGACTATTGCGAGGATGGCTGAGGAGAGAGGTATAGACCTGAACAAGTTTCTTGAAGAGGTGAATAAAAGGATAAAAAAAGATAAGGGGGGAGGTAACTGGAAAAAATTCTAAAATAGGTAACTCGCGATTAAGAAATAGTTAATAAGGAGGGAAAAAGTCTGTGGAAACAACAACGGTAGATACGAGTCAAAGAAAAAATCAGATATGGGCTTTTGTAATCACAGGTATCATGATCCTTATAAGCCTTATCTACTATAAGGTAAATGTATATTACATGTACCTTATAGCTTACATCTGGTTTGGATTTGCCTACGGGATGATGCTTCAGTACGGAAGATTCTGTTTTGCCTCGGCTTCAAGAGACCTTTTCGCTGCAGGTGTCCCGAGAATGGCTGTCGGTATTCTGGTAGCGCTTGTATTTTTTAGCCTTATACAAGCAACTCTTGCATCAACCAACATGAGTACCTTTCATCCAGCTCCATTTGGGATACATACATTGATATCAGGTCTCATATTCGGTGTGGGAATGGTTCTTGCCGGAGGTTGTGCCTCTGGTTCTCTGTATAAGATCGGTGAAGGGAATGGCACGTCTTTCCTGGCAGCATTTTTCGGACTTTGTATAGGACAGGCGATATTCGTTGATGTCAAATGGTTCAATTTCCTAATCCCTCAGAGCTGGGTAGTTTCAGCGGCAGCAAAAGGGCTGCCTCCCGATAAAATGACCTCATCATTTGACACATATCTTGCAGGCTATGTCTGGAACCAGCCGACCCTTCAGTTGTCTCATACAAAGGCTATATCAGAAGCCTTACCTGGTGCGCTAAAGTATTTTGTCGGCGACTCCCTTTTGAACGCGTTAATTCCTGCAGTAATTCTTCTTCTCGTTATCTATACTGTCTGGAGCAGAAAAGGCTTTATGAAGAAAAGGGCCAAAGCAAAAGGCGGAGTAACCGGTTTCAGTGATGAGATTGCAGGCATCTGGAATATGATAACTGCATCCAAGAGGACAACCATTATGGGTGTGATAATCGGCATCGTGGCAGGACTCCATATTTTTGTGATGAAGGGAATGCAGATTAAATTTGGTATTGCAAATTTCGGGGAGCTGTTAACAAGGATGGGACATGCTGCCGATACCAGCATAAAGGGTACTGTTTTTGATCCTGGATACTGGTATATAACCAGTCAGGAAGGCCAGCTTGGCGGATGGATTCTCGATAAATTAGGCTGGAATATGCGCGATAATATATTCTTTGGTATCAATAACGGTCTTCCAGACCCATGGCGTAACCCTGCTCTCTGGATGTCTTTGGGTATCGTCTTTGGAGCTATGGTAATGGCACGGCTGAACAATGAATTCAAGTTTAAATTGCCGAAGGGCGAACTGATTGTATGGGGTCTTCTCGGCGGAATACTCATGGGTGTTGGCTCAAGGCCTGCATTGGGATGCAATATAGGGGCCTTTTTTATCAGAGTTGCCGGTGGAGATCCCAGTGGCTGGCTGTATGGCGCTGGCATGGTGGCAGGCGCCTTTGTCGGAGTTAAGTTCTTTAACTGGTGGTCAGAAAGAAAAATGGCCAAAGAAATGGAAGCATTTTGAAAATTCAAAATTCAAAATTTAAAACTCAAAATTAAGGAGGAAGTTTGTTATGGCTATGAAATTTGAGAAAAAAGGTGACGGAACATATATGCTGGATGTTTGCGGTTACGTCTGCCCGCATCCCCAGATATATGCCAAAAAGTCTCTCGAAAAAATGAATGAGGGTGATGTAGTAGAGATTATACTTGATAATCCTTCGTCTGTTGAAACTATATCCCAGATGTGCGACCAGGTAGGGCATGATGTGCTGGATAAAAAAACAGAAGGCGGCAAAATATATTTGAAGATCAAAAAGGGATAAGATTTTTCCCTTTAATAAATTGAGGAGGGCTAAATGAAAACACCTCTGGTGATTATTGTTGTGATTGTTGTTGCTATACTTGGTTTTTTAACCGTTTATAGCCAGCAACATGATATGACAGCACAGACTCAGGGACAAGGAGCAGCAGGCGGGTATGGCTCAGCACCGGCAGCAGGCGGGTATGGCTCAGCACCGGCAGCAGGCGGGTATGGCTCAGCACCGGCAGCAGGCGGGTATGGCAAATAAAACTCAGCGTATTAACTAAAAATAGCAGGTGAGAAAATGAAAAAAGTATTGATTGCAGTTGACGATACGAAGGGTACCAAGAATGCTTTTTCTGTGTGCAGTAATGTATGTTCTTGCATTCAGCCGGAAAAAACAGTGCTGGTTTTCGTCGAGAAATTCGAGGGCAGGTCCTTAATTAATGAAATGCTTGGCGACGCTGAAATGTTCACCCTTGAAGAAGTGCTGAAAGGAACGGAATATCAGGAAGCTCTGGACGAAAAGGCACAAAAGATTTTGAATTATTACAAGAAGGCTCTTGAGAATAAAGGAGTAACCGGAATAAAGACTGTAATCAGGAAAGGTCATCCTGCTGAAGAAATTCTCAAGACCGCTAAAAAAGAAAACGTGGACATGATAATTGTCGGGTCGAGAGGCAAAAGGATTTCGCACAGATTTATGGGAAGCGTCAGCCGGGAAGTGGCTAATAATGCGGAGGTTCCAGTATTGATTGTGAAGTAATTTTTATTGTGTAGGTTGCAATTAAAAAATACCTTGCGATTCAAACTGCAGGGTATTTTTTTATCGAATTAAGCCATAATGAGATTCAAAAATAAAAACATTATGCTGTTAAATGCTGTTTCAGGAAAACTTGGATAATACAAAAGACAAAATCATAATATTAGGGGGAGGTCTTACCGGGCTTTCTGCGGGATATGTCTTAACCAAGGCAGGTCTCAGCGTTAAGGTATTTGAAAGTGATTCTACTGTTGGCGGGCTTTCAAAAACAATAATTCACAACGGGTTCAGGTTTGACCTCGGCGGGCACAGGTTTTTCACAAAGGACAGAGAACTAAATAATTTTGTAAAAGAACTAATGAGGGAAGAGCTGATCTCTGTTCAGCGCAAAAGCAAAATCTACATGCGGAATAAATACTTTGATTATCCGCTAAAGCCTTTGAATGCAATATTCGGCCTTGGCATATCCACTACAATAGAGATATTGCTTGATTATGCTGCTGAGAAAATAAAAAACCTTGTAAGGAAATCTCAGAACATTTCCCTTGAGGACTGGGTGGTCGGCAACTTCGGGCGGAAGATGTTTAATATCTACTTCAAGGAATACAGTGAAAAGGTATGGGGTATTGACTGCAGCAGGATAAGCGCAGAATGGGTTGCGCAGCGCATCAGGGGATTGTCGCTGGCAAGCGCAGTTAAAAACGCATTTTTCAAACTTAACGGAAGAGATGTGCCTTCTCTTGTTGATGTTTTTCTGTACCCTCAGTTGGGCATTGGCCGTATTTCTGACAGGCTCAAAGAGGATATAGAGGCAGGGAACAACAGTGTCCTCACAGATTCACGCATAGAGCGAATAAACCATTCAGATTTTAAAGTGGAGAGTATCGTAATAAATAACCGTAAGCAGTTTGTTGAAGAAAACGGAATTGAATTTATATCAAGCATACCGATAACAAAACTGGTAAACATGCTGCGCCCTGCTCCTCCTGAAAATATCTTGACCGCCGCCTCAAAACTCAGATTCCGGGACCTTGTGATAGTTGCTGTGATGATAAACAGGAAAAGGGTTACAGACCAGACATGGATATATATTCCTGAGCAGAAGATACCTTTTGGCAGACTGCACGAGCCTACGAACTGGAGCGAAAAAATGGCGCCGGAGGGCAAGACTATTCTTGTGGCAGAGTTTTTCAGCTTCAAAGGCGAGGGGATATGGAACAAAAGCGATGAGGAGCTTACCGCAATCACCGTTGAAAATCTGGAGAACATGGGGTTTGTCAAAAAGCATGAGATAATAGGCAGCGTTGTGGTAAAAGTACTGAATGCTTATCCGTTGTTTGAGGTAGGATACAAGGAAAGATGTGATGAAATATATGATTATCTTGGCAGGTTCAAAAATCTCCATATCACAGGCAGGAGCGGGATGTTCAGATATTACAACATGGACCATGCCATAGAATCAGGAATAAAAACAGCGGAAAAGATTATAAAAGCTGTCAGCTGTCAGCTGTCAGCTATCAGCTAAAAATGAAATGCGCATTGATTATTCCGGCATGGGTTCCTGAAGATATCTTTTCTTCAAAAACAGCAAGCTCGCAGATTAACTACTGGCAGCCGTTGGGAACGCTTTACGTTGCCGCTGTTCTTCAGAAAAAAAGTCATGAAGTAAAGTTTTTTAACGGAGCATTCATGACACATGAAGAAATACTCGGCGGGGTAAGGAAGTTTATGCCTGAATTCATAGGGATTTATTCAACCACTTTTGGCTGGGAAAAGGCAAAAAAAACGGCTTCGGATATTAGGCGGATAACCCCACCCATTCTCCCCTTAAATAAGGAGAGGAGTAAGGAGGGGTTACCCCGCCCCTACATTGTCGCCGGAGGGCCGTATCCCATTGCTTTGCAGGAGCGCTGCCTTGAGGATGCAGGAGAATCTATTGATGCAATAGTCACAGGAGAGGGCGAGTTTACGAGTCTTGAAATAATTGAAAGGCTTCAGGCAGACAGGAGTCTTGAAGGCGTTCTCGGAGTTGTTTACAGAGGTGGTGAAAAGATTATAAAAAACCCTCCGCGGCCGTTAATTGAAGACCTTGATTCGCTGCCGTTTCCTGCAAGGGAGCTCTTAGGGGATATAAACCTGTATATTCCTCCGCCTGCCACATACAGAAGAAAGCCTGTTGCTGTTCTGATAACCTCAAGAGGGTGTAACAGAAGGTGCATTTATTGTTTCCAGATAGACAAGGAGCGCAAGACAGGCGTCAGATACAGAAGCGTTGGAAATGTTATGAAAGAGATTGAACACTGCATTAAGCAGGGGTTCAGGGAGATAAAGTTTATAGATGACACTCTGGCTGCTGACTACGAAAGGGCTATGAAGCTGGCTGAAGAGATAAAACGCAGCGGACTTGATTTCACATGGTTTGCATCCGCATGCGTTAATCAGGTGGATAAGCCTCTGCTTAAGGCATTCAAGGAAGCTGGCTGCTGGGCCATACTCTTTGGCGCAGAAAGCGGCGTCCAGAAGAATCTTAATACAATCAGAAAAGGAATAACGCTGGAGCAGACACGGAATGCCGTAAAATGGGCAAAAGAAGCAGGGATTAAGGTCAGCGCTCCTTTTATGTTCGGCATTCCCGGAGAGACTTTTGAGGAGGGGCTCCAGACTATTGAATTTGCGATAGAGCTTAATCCTGACATAGCTAATTTCCATGCAATAACTCCGTTTCCGGGCACATACCTTTATGACAACCTTGAAAAATACGGGACAATGTCTGATGAGCTTTCAGATTTCACATATCAGGGAGCAGCATTTATCCCCCATACAATGACAAGGGAGGAGATTCTAAAACTCAGGCAGACAGCATTCAGGAGATTTTATTCCAGGCCCTTCTTTATTCTAAAGAAACTTTTTGAATTAAGGAATCTGAACGATCTTCTCGCTGCGCTGAGAAGCCTAAAAAGCTTGTTCTATCTATGGACAAAAATCGGCTTGTTCAGCAGGGCAAAAGATAAGAGAGGCTGGTCTGAGTAGTGGTTTTAGGTTTAGTAATTCACGGCGCAAAAGTGAGTAGATTGCTTCAGAATAAGGCTCTTCGCAATGACAAATTACGAAAGCTTATTTTGTCATTGCGAGCGGAGCGAAGCAATCTCAAGGGTTTTCAATTTCGAATTGCTGTTTCAAGTTGACAGACACAGAGTGAAATGGTAATATTTGGTCAGGATGATAATTCTGAAGACATTGGCGATTTTATTCTTAATCTGCGGTGTTGCAGAAGCCGGCATATACAAGTATGTCGGAGAAGACGGAGTTGTTCTTTACACAGATGTCCCGCAGGGTAAAAAGCCAGCGAAGGTTATAAAAACAAAAGAGAAGAACAATAAGGCGGTTTCATCTAATAGTAAACCTGTCAATGTTGCATATGCCTCAACTACACATAACGAGAGTTACCACCCCATAATTAACCAAAAAGCAAAAGAGAATGAGGTAGACCCTTTTCTTGTCAGCGCTGTTATAAAAGCGGAATCAAACGGCAATCCTAATGCTGTTTCAAGAAAGGGAGCAATGGGGCTTATGCAGTTGATGCCGGGAACCGCAAATGACCTTCAGGTGAAAAATCCGTTTGACCCGGAAGAAAACATAGACGGAGGAACAAGATACCTCAGATACCTCATCGAAAGATTTAACGGCAACTTAACCCTTGCGCTTGCAGCGTATAATGCAGGGCCAAAGACTGTTGAAAAGCACGGCTCTGTTCCTCCCATTGCAGAGACAAAACAGTATGTAAGAAAAGTGCTTGCCCTGTATAAGGGAAAAACTGACATCTCTTTTTCAGGTTCGAATAAGATGAAAAAGTCGGAGCCTATCTATAAGATAATAATGGACGATGGAACAGTCCTCTTCACAAATTTCCCTCTTTACAATAACAAAGCCAATTCAGTCAGGTTTTAGATGTCTGTAGAAAATCTCGCTCTTCAAGAAGAAATTCTGAAGCTGAAAGAACAGAGGCGCGCATTAATCCTCTCTCACAACTATCAGAGGGATGAAGTGCAGGACATAGCTGATTTCGTGGGAGATTCGCTCGAATTGTCGAGGACTGCCTCCACAATTAAATGCGATGTAATAGTCTTTGCCGGAGTTAATTTCATGGCTGAGAGCGCCTCAATCCTTTCGCCTGAAAAGACGGTTCTGCTTACAGAGCTTGATGCATGCTGCCCGATGGCAGATATGATAAGAGTTGATTCTGCGAGGCCTGTGAGAAGAAGCTTCCCCGGATTTGATAATCCGTCGCCTTATGTTTATCCTCCTGAATTCACCCTCCGTGATATCAAAGCGCAGAATCCCGGTGTTCCTGTTGTTGCGTATGTGAATACAACCGCGGACGTGAAGGCAGAAAGCGATATATGCTGCACATCTGCAAATGTCGTGAAGGTGATAGAATCCCTTCCATCAGATAAGGTGATATGCATACCTGACAAAAATCTCTCCATGTGGGCAGCGAGGAATACAAAAAAGCAGGTGATTGCATGGGATGGTTTCTGTCATGTTCATGAGAGGGTAACGCCGGAAGATGTTAAGAAGGCGAGGACAGAGCATCCCAATGCTGTTTTAATGGCGCATCCTGAATGCAGGATTGAGGTGCTTGATAGGGCTGACCATGTTACAAGCACATCAGGAATGCTCAGATTTGCAGCGTCATCTTCTGCAAAGGAATTTATTGCAGGGACAGAGATCGGCCTTCTGTATCGGCTGAGAAAGGAAAATCCCGATAAGGTGTTTTACCCTTTAAGAAAAGACATGATATGTCCGAACATGAAAAAGACAACGCTTAAGAGCGTTCTCAGGGCATTAAAGGAGAACAACTACATAATCAAAGTTCCGGACCATATCAGGATACCTGCGAAAAGGGCTCTTGACAGGATGCTGGCAATCAAATAGGGCTATTCCTTTATCTCAACAATCATTCCGAAGATACAGTTTCTGCTCTGAAATTTTTACGACAATGGAATATTCATGGGCAAGAGAGGGGGAGGGGAAATTTGCAAATGCAAGCAAAAATACAGAGAAGAACAATAATCTTTCTGACAGTCTTTTCATGATTTTAGAAAGTGTATTTTTCAGACTTGGCCAAAATTATTTTTGCTTTTTTTAGTTCAATCAATTTTTTCTCTGTTCCTTTTCCCATAAACTTTTCAAATTTCTCCTGCCATGGATAAGTCCCAATACAACAATTCTTGATTTCTCAATAGTGTATATGAGGCGATATTCTTTAATAAGAAGCTCGCGGATATTGGGATTGGATAATTCTGGGACAATCCGTCCCCGTTCAGCAAACATATAAAGAGAACGGCTTGCAGTTAAGATTTCTTCGACGAATGAGGCAGCATAAAAGGTTGAATCCCTTGCAATATATTCAGCAACGGCATTAAGGTCAGCAGCAGCTTCAAAAGACCAGATTACTTTGTAAGCCATTTTGACATCATCTTTTCAACTTCTTCCTGCGAATAAACCCGTCCTTCAGCAGAGTCCTTTAACCCGCGCTCAATTTTCTGAAGCACATATAGATGATACTGAATATCTTCAAAGGAACAATCATCCGGCAGACGATTGAGAAGGCTGTTAACTTCTTGTTTTACTGACGGCATCCTTACCTCCCTGTTGTTTTATTTAATTCAATTATACACAATTTGCCGTAATCCAGCCTAACAGAAAAACAGAGAGGCAAGGCTCTTAAAAACCTTGCCTCTCTGACCTTGTCATCTGCCGTCGCGGATTCCGTTTTAACTGGGCATTAACTCAAAAGCGACTCTATATTTCAGATAAACTATCCTTTCATTACCTTTCAACTCAATATTAATGTCATCATCCGAGGCAACTCTCGAAGGAGCATAACATGTAAACCCAGAAATAGTTTCCCAATCTCTATCTCCATAGTTACCAGAGCCCCTGGATTCTTTTGCAAATTCCTGAATCTCCAATGGCTCCCCGACTTTCATACCCAGACTGGCGGCTAAATTCTTTGCTTTTTCAAGCGCATTTTTGCAAGCTGACTCTCTTGCTTTCAGAACATCCTTATCTTTTACTTTAAAAATTGGTTTTCTCTCGTCAATCTGGATTGATATTCTCTTGTCCTTCTTGTTTAACCACTCTGCTCTTTCTAAAGCCTTATATGCTATCTGTCCTGATGGTTACCTTATGAGAAACATTAATCCCCTTTTTATTCTTTCTGCTCCTTTCCCACCATGGAGTATAAGCGCCTGTGCCAGCGTAAAACAGTTGTTTTTCAGGTATGCCTTCAGCAATAAGGAATTTAATTAGCTTATTCTTGTAATCGCCTGATTTAGCTAATACGGCATCGTCTTTTTTGGCAGCCTGAATATTGAGTATAATGTCAATAAACCATGTTTCAGGATACTCAAAATAATACGACTCCCCGACAACTTCAACGTAATTCTTAGGCACGTTCATTCCCTCCATGTGTTTTTAAATCAATCCGCAAATGCGGAATACATACACCAATCTCATTATAATTCTGCTCGATTCCCAAACATTTTTAGTTTTTGAACCTATGTGCATATTCATTTTAAACTCTCCTTTCACTATCTGAGCCTGATTCTGGAAACTTTTCTAGTTTTTTGATTAATTCCTTAATTTCCTCTTTTGTTTTTCCCTTTAACAATAGAAGAATTTCTTCTTCTTGTTGTTTCTTAGACAGCGATTCCCATCTTGCATTTTCCTTAAGCTTTAAAACAGTCACCTGCCAAGACTTCATTTCGATATTATCATCCAGGTCGGAATCTACATACTCATTTAAGATATTACTCCAATAATCTATAATGTCATATGGGCAATCAATTGGACTTGCCATTATTTTATTTATTTCTAAAGCGATGCGTTTCTTTAGAGTCAAAAGGCAGTTCGTTACTATTCTCTTATTTTGTTCATCATAATTGCCATTTTTAATATCATCTATATGCGAAAGAAACTCAGTAAGATAACTTAACCCATTTAGAGTGATGCTACGCTCCTCAAACTTGCCTAACAAATAGTGTATCCGATCTATCTCGGTTGGCATTTCATTCTCCTATCGTGTTTTATGATAAGTTGTTATTATTTCGTTATCTTCTTCGTCTATAATTATTGCTTTCCCCGCAAGCCTATCAAGACTTTGAATGCATTTTTTCAAAGTTTCAACCGCTTTTTGTTTATCCTTTCTCGATATGAAATATTCGCAAACACCTCCTGGCCGAATAACTTTAGTGCCTAACGACTTTATTATCTCAATGCTTACCTCTTTTATTCCTCTCTGCCTACAGCGTACCAAGCAATGATGGGTTAGATTCACTTGCCCTCCTTTTTTCTTATGGGTTAATCGGCGTTCCTTCAGATAAAAATTCATTTATATCCTCTGAAATTTCCATAATGTGATGTGTAATTACATAAAATCTGGACACGACTGGATCATTGCGTCCTAATTTCTCGATAAGCTTTTTCTCTACTTCGTCTGCATGCTCAGCTAATGGATTGATAAGTTCATTCAGAGCTTCGAGATACTTTTCTTTTTTTCTTGTAGTTTCGCTATCCGCAATAAGTAAAAGAAGTCGGACAATTGTGTCTATGAACTGGTCTCGTGGAATTCTATTCTTCTTTGCAAGTTCGGTTATTTTTGACAGTGTATTCTTTCTAATAATATATGTCTTGCGCATTGTCTCGCCTTCCTTTGGAAAGCTTTCTATCTTTTCTTCTATCATTTCATAAGCTTTAATAGTCATATCAAAAATATCAGCTATTTTCTCGCCCTGCAATTTAGATAACTTTTTAATTGCCTCGTGTCCCCTTCTGCTAAGCCTAAGTGTTGTACGCGATAATTGTTGTTTTTCCGGAAACTTAAACTCTTTAAATTTTTCTACTGTCTTGCCTATTAATTCTTCGTCTGTTTTCATAAATCCTCCAATTTTTGATGATTATACAGTACCATATAATTAATAGTATGTCAAGCAATTTTTATAACCTGATGATAAATTATCTTCTTATTAAATATAATCATCTTTACGAATAAAAGCTATTGATTTTAAAAGATATTGAAGACATGTCGATTACCTGTAGGAAGAAAATGGCAGAGGGAGAAAAAATAGAATCAAGGCAAAATTAGGCAGAAAAATTGTAGACGCAATGCGGATATTCCGATTCTGGCTGACTGTCATCATTAAACAAAAAAGGGCACAGACTTTTTCGTCCATACCCCTTTGAATTCATTTGAATCCTTATCCTCCTTTAAAGGACAGGAAATATTTAACTTTAAACCGTTGATTTGCTCAGGTCTTTGCCGCCCATTTTCTCCTTCAATGCTGCCTGTGCTCCTGCGAGCCTTGCAATAGGAACCCTGTATGGCGAGCAGCTTACGTAATTTAAGCCGATCTTGTGACAGAACTCAACAGACCTTGGGTCGCCGCCGTGTTCACCGCAGATTCCCATCTTAAGGTCTTTTTTTACCTTCCTGCCTTTTTCTATGGCTATCTTCATCATGAGCCCTGTTCCGCCCTCGTCAAGGGTGATGAACGGGTCATCTTCAAGTATTCCCTTTTCAACGTAAAAGGGCAGGAATCTTCCTGCATCATCCCTTGAAAGGCCGAATGTCGTCTGCGTGAGGTCATTTGTGCCGAATGAGAAGAAGTCTGCCTGCGTTGCAATCTCATCCGCTGTTATTGCAGCCCTTGGAAGCTCTATCATTGTCCCTACGGTGTAATTAACCTTTATCTTATATTTTTTCTGAACCTCATCTGCTGTTTTGATGACGAGTTCTCTCATCATCTTAAGCTCATTCACGTGGCCCACCAATGGTATCATTATCTCAGGAATTACCTTAATCTTCTGCTTTGCAAGCTCACATGCAGCCTCCATTATCGCCTGTGCCTGCATTGCGTATATCTCAGGGTAGGTTATGCCGAGCCTGCATCCTCTGTGCCCGAGCATCGGATTGAACTCATGCAATACCTTGTTTCTGGATTTAAGCTTGTCAACAGGGACTTCCATCTGGTGCGCAAGTGTTTTGAGTTCTTCATCAGTATGCGGAAGGAATTCATGCAGGGGAGGGTCAAGAAGCCTTATTGTGACAGGGAGCCCTTTCATTGCCTTGAATATGCCTTTGAAGTCTCCTTTCTGCATCGGAAGGAGTTTGGCAAGCGCTGCCTGTCTTCCCTCTGTGTCATCCGCAAGTATCATCTCCCTGACTGCGATTATCCTTTCAGGCTCAAAGAACATGTGCTCTGTCCTGCAAAGCCCGATTCCCTGCGCTCCGAAATCTCTTGCGACTGCTGCATCGTGAGGGGTGTCTGCATTTGTCCGAACCCCGATCTTTCTGAATCCATCCGCCCATTTCATGAATATGCCGAAATCGCCTGTGAGCTCCGGCGTTATAAGCGGAGCCTCGCCAAGAATAACCTCGCCTGTTGTGCCGTTAAGTGTGAGATAGTCTCCCTCTTTAATGTTGACTGTGTTAACAGTGAAATATCTCTGGCTCTCGTTTATGTTTATCGCGCCGCAGCCTGCAACGCAGCATTTGCCCATTCCCCTTGCCACAACAGCGGCATGTGATGTCATTCCGCCCCTTGCCGTTAGAATGCCCTGCGCAGCATGCATTCCGCCGATATCCTCAGGAGACGTCTCCTGCCTTACAAGGATTACTTTTTCGCCTCGTTCAGCGGCTTTCTCTGCTTCGTCTGCTGTAAAGACTACCTTGCCGACCGCAGCGCCGGGTGAAGCTGGAAGCCCTTTTGCTATTACGCTGATTTTTGCTTTCGGATCTATCATCGGATGGAGAAGCTGGTCAATCTGCTGTGGGTCTATTCTTAATATCGCTGTCTTTTTGTCTATCAGCCCCTCTTTTACCATATCAATGGCTATTTTTAAGGCTGATGCGGCTGTCCTTTTTCCGACCCTTGTCTGAAGCATATAGAGTTTTCCTTCCTGAACAGTAAACTCTATATCAAGCATGTCTTTATAGTGCTTTTCCAGTTTCTTATAAATCCTGTCGAGTTCATTGTATGCCTTTGGAAGCTTTTTCTTCAGCTCGTTAATGTGGAGCGGGGTTCTGATTCCTGCAACAACATCTTCGCCCTGCGCATTGATAAGGCATTCAGCAAAGAACCTTTTCTGTCCTGTGGAGGGGTCTCTTGTAAAACCAACGCCTGTGCCTGAGTTTTCTCCCATATTCCCGAAGACCATTGCCTGCACATTGCACGCGGTGCCTAAGTTTTCAGGTATGTTGTTAAGTTTTCTGTATTTCACAGCCCTGTCTCCGAACCATGAGCTGAACACCGCATTTATAGCCTTTTTAAGTTGCTCGTGAGGGTCGGAAGGGAAGTTTTCTCCGGTGCTGCGCTTATATATAACCTTGAATTCATCCACAACGCCTTTAAGGTCCGCGGCAGTAAGGTCAGTATCAAGATGTACGCCCTTTCTTTCTTTTATCTCTTCAAGGGCTCTTTCAAATTTCTGCCTGTCAACGCCCATAACAATGCTTCCGAACATTGTTATAAACCTTCTGTACGCATCATAGGCGAATCTGTCATTCTTTGTCTTTTTTATAATCGCCTTGATGGTTGTCTCATTAAGCCCAAGGTTCAATACAGTGTCCATCATGCCGGGCATTGAGAATTTAGCTCCTGAACGAACTGAAACGAGCAGGGGGTTGGTATGGTCGCCAAATTTCATGCCCATCACCTTTTCTATTTTTTTCAGATTTGCAAGAACCTGCTCCCACATTCCTAATGGGTGTTTTTTCTTGCTTTTAAAGTATTCGTTGCATGCTTCTGTGGTAATCGTAAACCCGGCAGGAACAGGCACTCTGAGGTTAGTCATCTCGGCAAGCCCTGCGCCTTTGCCTCCGAGAAGATCCTTCATATCGCCTCTTCCATCCGCTTTTCCATTACCGAAAAAGTAAACGTATTTTTTAGCTGTCTTTGACATTCAAATATCCTCCAAGCATTAAGGATTTAGTTTTGGACTAATAAAATACCTTACAAAGACATAAAATTTCAATAGATTTCTGAGTTTTTTGATAAAAAAGCAGGCAAAGCCGGTAAAGCCCGGGCTTTTTAATACGCATAAACGATAGAAAATGTGCGGTAAATATTTAAAGTAAAACTTAATATTTATGTTGGTAACTATTTTATTAATAAAGATAATATTTAATTGCCAAGGATGCCGGAAGGTTTTGTATCTTCATTAATAAAAAGGCGATGAAGATTGATATGTTATAATACGCAAATGCTGTACGAATTTTTCAACTGGCTTGTTGTTGTTATCGGCGACATGGGATATGCAGGTATAATGTTTCTCATGTTTATCGAGAGCACTTTTATTCCTTTGCCTTCAGAGCTTGTAATTCCTCCGGCAGGTTATCTTATATCTCAGAAGCAGATGCATTGGGGAGGCGTCCTAGCATCAGGCACGGCAGGCAGTCTTCTCGGCGCGCTCTTTAATTATGCAATTGCTGTTTATCTGGGGAGGCCTTTTATACTCAAATACGGTAAATACTTCGGAGTCTCTGAGAGTCATTTAAAAAAGGGTGAGCAGTTTTTTCAGTCGCATGGAAGCATCAGCACTTTTATAGGCAGGCTCATACTTGGCATAAGGCATTACATTTCATTTCCCGCAGGCCTTGCGAGGATGAACCTCAAAAAATTCTGTTTCTATACATCCGCCGGCGCTGCGGTATGGGTATGGATACTTGCGTACATAGGCTTTTTTGTAGGGAATAACAAAGAGAAGGTCTTTGCCGTGAGCAAGCAGTGGAGTGTGTACGTCATAGCAGGCTGTTCACTTCTTGTATTAGCCTATATTTTTTGGCATAAGAAGAAGACCCCAAACAAAAGGTGAAGCGTTCTTCTAAGAACTGTTTATTCTTCTATGTTCTCGTCTGCTGATTTGTTTTTTAAAGCTGCAAGCCTTGCTTCCATGTGCCTTGGATTAACAGCCACGATTGTGTCTTCCAGTCCTGTGTCAGGATAGACCATATAACGGTAAGAAGCGGCCTGTCCGTATTTTTCCCACAGATATTTTTTGCCTTTTACATAAAGGGAGCAGTCATCATTAAAACAGACATACAGAAAGTCTGTGCACCATCCGAGACCATCCGCAAAATGAAACGACGGGGTGTCATATTTATCCAACTCCTTCCCGCAATGAGGGCAGTTTGGAGCTTTCTCTAACTTCATTTTTTGCCTCCTTGTTGAACAAGCTTATTCTGAAAATCCCAGCGTGCCCAACTTGTTAAGTATAACTTAAAGCATGGATTTTGTCTCTGGGTTACGATGGGGGATATTACATCAGGCATTCAACTGATTGATTCGGAAAGAGCTTTCCGGTATTCATCCCACAACCGCTCTTTTGATATGCCTGAATCAATAAAATCCCACGGCAGTTTTTCTGGGAAGTCTTTATTCCTCATGACATAAAAATCAGGATCTATTCCTGACCCAATACATGCCTTTTTCCAGTCATGCATTCTGAGCATCGCCTCCAGAGGTTTTGAAATACGCCTATCGCCCATCGAGAAAAAGCACTGCATGTAGGCATATCTTGGAACATCATGGAATACTTTTATTCCCCTTATCGGCAGCAGAGAACTTTTTATTGCCTTAAGCCTCTTTTTTACAATCTCAATCTTTTCCATGCCGTGCCATTGAAACGGCGTAAACGGTTTTGGCACGAATGTGCTTAAAGTCAAGACTATGTTTCCTTTTTTTGATATGTCTCGTATCTTTTTTACAAGGCTTACAATGCCTTTAATGTCATCGTCATTCTCTGTGGGAAGGCCGACCATAAAATAAAGCCTGAGCTTTTCCATGCCCTCTGAAAAGATAAGCCTTGATGTCTCAATGATGTCATCCTCTGTTATCTTCTTGTTAATGACCCTTCTCAGCCTCTCTGTCCCTGCTTCAGGAGCGATTGAGACACTTTTGTGTTTTTTCAACAGACCAACAAGTTCTGCGCTTTTTTTGCTTGCCCTCAATGATGTGATGGAAAAATCCACACCTTCTGTTTTAAGAACCTCGCTGATATAGGGATAATCTATGAGGGAAGGGCCGATAAGCCCGACCCTTTCTGTTATGTTCAGCGCATTATCAATCTCTTTTTTTCTTGCGGGCAGTTCCTTTTTTCTTGCAGGGCTGTAGATATGTCCTGCAACACAGAATCTGCATTTCCATGGACACCCGCGCATCGCCTCAATGAGATACATATCAGAAAATTCTGTTTCAGGTGTAACTATTGACTGCCTGAATCTGTGAGCAGATATATCTTCGATGAAACGTTTCTTTATTTTTTCAGGGGCTCCATCTATTTTCTCTCTACTGTGTATTCCGTTGTTATATCTGATGTTGTAAAATCCCGGCACATAGACGCCTTCTATTGCGGCTGCTTTTCCGTAAAGCTCCTGTCTTGTCTCTGATTTTTTGTATGTATCAATGAATTCACTAAGCATCTCTTCTGCTTCTCCGACAAAGCACACATCAAAGAAATCAGCCAATGGTTCCGGGTTAAAAAAAGCGCATACTCCTCCGATTATAAGAAGCGGATGTGTATTATTCCTGTCAGAGGCCCTGAGAGGTATATTGGCAAGCTCAAGTATTTTTAAGATATTAGGATAATCGTTTTCAAATGAAACCGAAAAAGCCAGAATATCAAAATTATTCAGAGGCCTTTTTGATTCAAGAGCAAAGGGCTTTGTATCTGTCCTGACATACTCATCAATATCATCCTCATCAGGCAGAAATGCCCTTTCGCATAATGTGTCGTTCCTGTCGTTAAGAAGCGTGTATATCCCCTGAAATCCGAGATTTGACATTCCGACATGATAAGTATTCGGATAAATAAGGCAGACATTAATCCTGCCGCCGGGCTCTTTAAATACAGCGCCTCTTTCCTTTGATAGAAGCATATCTGTTTTTTCTGTAAGTTTGCGGTTCACAGCATCACCAGCACAGACATCATTGCGATTGACCATATAACATCAAGCGGCAGGCGCTGCTCGCATGTTGAATCAAAGAGCAGGTCTGCCCTAGGAGGGAACTCATCATCAGAGAGCCAGAGGATTAAAGTTACAGGGATTCGGGGCAGGGGCAGGAGTTCAACAGATGCATCGCCGTAATTCATGATATTCCCATTGAGGTTTTTGCTTTTTTCAATAAAACCTGCCTTATCATTGCCGTACCTTTCAGCTATCTTATCCAGCGGAAGCACGTGGCTGCCCCTGAAAAAAATCTCTCCGCCTTTAAGTCCTGCAGGCTTGACAAGTTTTCCTGAGAGTGGAATGTCTTTTGCATTGATGAGGTAGCATAAAGCAGACAGATTGAAGAAATAGCTGTATTTCTTGAGAATTATTTTTCCTTCAGGCTGAATGTTTTTAATCTCTCTCTTGCCGGGATGAACTGAGAAATCCATCCCCAGCGACTTCAGTACGTAGCTGTTTTCTCCGTCGTAGAAAACCCGCGCTTTTCTGCATACATCAGAAGGATTGAGGTTATTTAAGTCTTCCCATGCCTTTTCTTCGCCTGTGCTCATTGCTATATTCTACAACAACAACCGGTATATATTTAAAATGCATAGAATACCATTTCAGGAGGCTGTTTTATATTTGATACCCAGCGGTCTCTGCCTCAGGGTTCTTCATTTCTCATTTTGTGAAATATGTTAAAATTAGCCAGTCATGAATTTGGTGTATTCTGTAAACGGTATATGGCAACAAAATTGCCGGCATCACAATTTTGAATGCAAGTTCAAGGTAAGATTTCAGCTTTAATTAGCTGTCAACTAATAGCTACTAACTAAAACAATGGTTAAAAACGACAGATGGATAATAGAAATGGCTGAGAAGGGGATGATAACTCCCTTTGACAGGAATCAGGTGAGAAAAGGGGTTATTTCTTACGGCGTGAGTTCTTACGGCTATGACATGAGATTATTCGATGAGTTTAAGGTTTTTGATGCTAAGGAAAATGCTGTAATAGACCCCAAGAATTTTGCCGAGACGCATTTTGCTGATTTCAAGGGCGATGTCTGCACAATACCGCCGAATTCGTATGTCCTCGGGCGCTCTCTGGAATATTTCAAGATTCCGAGAGACATGCTCGTTATATGCCTTGGAAAATCAACATATGCGCGCTCAGGAATTATTGTGAATGTAACACCTCTGGAGCCTGAGTGGGAAGGATACATAACCATTTCCATTTCAAACACAGCGCCTGTCCCCGCAAAGCTGTATTCAAATGAGGGGCTGGCCCAGCTTATATTCCTTGGAGCATCGGAGATGTGCGAGACTTCTTATGCTGATAAAGCAGGGAAGTATCAGGCGCAGAAGGAGATAACTCTTTCAAAAACGTGAGGATGAGATAATGCCCTGGAGAGAAAAATTAATAATAGCGCTTGATGTCCCTGATTCCGAATATGCTCTTGAACTTGTTGATAAATTTGGAGAGCAGGTAGAGATATACAAGGTCGGGCTGGAGCTTTTTACGTCAGCGGGGCCAAAGATAATAGAGAAATTACATAAAAGGAAGAAAAAGGTTTTCCTTGACCTTAAGCTGCATGATATTCCTGCCACAGTTATAAGGGCGGCGGTCGCTGCAACAAGGCTTGGCGTTTATATGTTCAATGTCCATGCATCAGGCGGGCTTGATATGATGAAGCAGTGCAGGGACTCTGTTGTTGAATTGTGCCTTAAAGAGAATATCGAGAAACCGAGAATACTCGGTGTTACCGTTCTTACAAGCATGTCACAGGATGTCCTGAAGGCAGAGCTTGGTATTCAGCACAGCCTTAACACGCATGTCAGACATCTTTCTGCGCTTGCGCTCAAGGCAGGTCTGGATGGCGTTGTCGCGTCAGGGCATGAGGTTGCTAAAATTAAAAGTCACTGCGGAAACAAATTTCTTATTGTTACGCCGGGCATAAGGCCGTCATGGCATCCTCCTGATGACCAGCACAGGACCATGACGCCGAAGCAGGCGTTGAGAGAAGGCGCTGACTATATAGTCATGGGAAGGTCAATTTTAAATTACAGCGATCCTCTCAGGGCAGTAGAGTTAATATCGCTGGAGATGCTCACAGCTTAACAGAGTTGTCCAATGACCTTCTACTGTCATTCCTGCTTGTCCGGAATCTTTTTTCTGAAGGACTCCCAACAGGCGGGAGTGACAGAAACAAAAGGGTTTTGCAATGACCACTTCTTCTAAAAAAAACTTCCTTAAATTTATAAAATACGGAGAAATACCTCCAGCTTATAAGGAGATTCCTTATTCTCCTCCGCATTTGGTTTATGAATCGCTGATGTCTCCAAACAGTTTTCTTCTTGAGAGCGTAAAGGGACCGGAGAATATTGCCCGCTATTCTTTCATAGGCTTTGACCCATACTTAACATTCAAGGTAAAGGATGGCGCTGTCGAGATAAACACTAAAGACAAAAGGGCTGTATCTTCCGCTAATCCGCTTGCCAGACTTAAATCACTTGTTGATGCGTACAGGCAGACTCCCCTGGAATCTCTTCCTCCTTTTCAGGGCGGTGCTGTCGGATTGCTGAGTTATGACTTTGTACGGTATATTGAGAAGCTTCCAAAAACAACAAAAGACGATCTTAAAATTCCTGATGTGCATTTTCTTATGATTGATAAGCTGATTGCATTTGATCATCCGGCTAAGAAAGCGTGGATTGTTGTATGCCCCGGCGCTCGGGATACGGAATTGGGTTATGGAGATGTGGATATTGACCCCGTTAGAAAGAAATCCCAACCAGAGCTTTCTAACGGGGTTGACTGGGCTGAAAAATATGATGAAGCGGAAGAAACGATAAAGAATATTAGATACAGGATACAGGATACAGGATGCAGGGCAGAAGAAGAGAAGAATCATGCATCATGCAGCGCACATCATGCATCGTCAATCCGTCATGAAATGTCCAAAGAACAATATATGGATATTGTAAAAAGGGCAAAAGAGTATATCGCTGCCGGAGATATTTTTCAGGCAAACATTTCGCTCAGGGTATCAGCCGATATCGGGGATATTAAAACATGGAGTCTTTACAAGATACTCCGTTCAATCAATCCGTCTCCGTTTGCGGGTTATATTGATTTCGGAGATTATCAGCTTGTCAGTTCTTCTCCTGAGAGGTTGTTGAAGGTCAAAGGCGGTGTTATTGAGACAAGGCCGATAGCAGGCACGAGGCCGAGAGGCAGGGATATGAAAGAAGATGAACTCATGCGGACGGAGCTTCTTCTGAATGAGAAGGAGAGGGCGGAACACATAATGCTCATTGACCTTGAAAGGAATGATATCGGAAGGGTTTCTGATTACGGAAGTGTTCATGTGGATGAGCTTATGATAACAGAGGACTATTCCCACGTAATACATATTGTCTCCAATGTAAAGGGCAATCTCGCTTCAGGGAAAAATTGCTTTGATGCGATAAAAGCGGCATTCCCCGGAGGGACGATAACAGGCGTTCCTAAAGTTCGATGCATGGAGATAATTGATGAGCTTGAACCTGTCTCAAGAGGCCCGTACACAGGCTCTTTTGGTTATATAGGGTTCTCAGGCAGTATGGACCTGAATATAGTCATCAGGACGTTTGTCATAAAGGATGGATTTGCGTATGTTCAGGCAGGCGCAGGCATTGTTGCAGACTCTGACCCTGAGAAGGAATATTATGAAAGCCTGAAAAAAGCAGAGGCATTGATACGGACACTGGAGAGGCTGTGAATTTATTTTGTGAACCAGCCTTTTTTCTCTTTTTCTTTCATTTTTTCTATTGTCTCATTTATTTTTATTCCTCTGAGTATAGCCAGAATCTCTTTCTGCTCTTCACTTGATTTTTTAAGTTCATCAAGGAGTTCATTAATTGCTGATTTTATGCCGGCAAGTATATGGGTGTTTTCTCTGAGGCTTTCTGTTATCCCGTCAAGCTGTTCTGATGAATATGTCAGCGGCTCCTCGGTTTTTGGTTTTTCGTATTCTTCTCTATATTTTTCCGGGAATACCTGTTCCTGTTGAAGTTGGTAAAATTGTGCAGGTTCCTCTGCGGCAGCAGCTTCTGACGGTTTCTGAGAGGGTAAAGATAACGGCATTTCCTCTAATGGGACAGAAGACAGCGGCTGTTCCATTATTTCATCTGAAACTGTAGGGGATGGCTCTTCAGGAGGCGATGGAGGCAAGATTTCAAATTTGTGCCTTATGGAAAGGTCTTTAATAAGCAGTTTTGTAACAGTCTGAAAAGTTTCCTTTACGCCTTTACCGTTAATTGCCTCTGCCTCAAGATATATATAGCCGATGCCGTTCAGGCTTTTATTCAACTCGTCAACTGGAAGTATATTCGGCAGGTCTCTTTTGTTATACTGAAGGACAAGAACAATGCTATCAGGATCTATATTATTTGAAAGGAGATTTTCCTTCATATTGGCGAAACTTTCCATATTTGCCTCCCTTACTTCTCTCTGTGAGTCGGCAACAAACACAACGGCGTCAGCGCCTTTAAGCACTGCCTTTCTTGTCAGATTGTATTTGATCTGGCCGGGCACTGTGTACAACTGAAATCTGACAGAGAAATCTTTTATTTTGCCGAGTTCAACCGGAAGAAAATCAAAAAACAGAGTCCTGTCGGTTTCTGTTGCTAATGAAATCAGCCTGCCTGTTTTTTCCGGGTCGAGCGCTGAATGAAGATGCTGAAGATTGGTTGTCTTTCCGCTTAAGCCGGGACCGTAATAAACTATTTTAAGCGTAACTTCTTTTGCAGCGTAATTAAAGAGAGCCATCAGGTTTACCCCGTAATTGCATTAGCAAAAAAATTGCCTGTAAATTTTCCATCTCTTTCAAATCTATTCCATAATTACATTAAACATTAAGATTGCAATAGCAGGGCTATACTATAGCATAAACCCCGTTTCTGGTAGTATTTTTCACCCTGTACATTGCTTCATCTGCGAGGCGAATAAGGTCTTCTTTGGTCTTTGCGCTTTCAGGATACGAGGCAACGCCAAAGCTTGCAGTCATCTTAAGAGCATAACCTTCTTTTTTAAGGAATGTGTTGTGCTCGACTGATTTTCTTATTCTTTCGGCAATCTGTACTGCTGCTTTAGGAGACGTCTGGGGAAGCACTACTACAAATTCATCTCCGCCATATCGTGCAACTATATCAATGCTGCGCAGTCCTCTTATGATTAACTGCCCCAGTTCAACAAGGATTTTACTTCCTATAAGGTGTCCGTACTGGTCGTTTATGTTTTTAAAATAGTCAATATCTATGAATATCAATGATATGGATGTCTTATATCTGTTTGAACGCTGTATCTCTGTTTCAATGGTCCTGTTCAGGTATCTCGTATTGAATAGTTTTGTGAGGTCGTCTGTTACTGCAAGCTCTGCCATTTTCTGGTATAGCGTTGTGCGCTCTATAGCAAGCGCTGCCTGATCAACAAGTCTCATAAGCAGGTTTAGGTCTTCTTTTGTGAAGGGTTCTCCTGTTACTTTGTTTACAACCTCGAGCACTCCAATGACACGCCCCTGGCTTTTTATAGGCACGCACATCAACGATCTTGTTTTGAAGCGCGTCTGTTGGTCCATTCTTGAACAGAATCTTTTGTCAAGCGAAACGTCGGGCACGATTACCGGAATTCCCTCCTGAGCAACCCAGCCTGCGATGCCCTCGCCCGGTTTCAGTCTGTATTTTTCCACCTTTTTAGTGTCTGCTCTTTCAAAGACAAGGTCCCCGGTTGTTTCGTCAACGACAAGTACAGACCAGGCCTCTGCTCCTATAATTTCCTTTGTCTTTCTCATCACAGCAACCAGTATTTCGTTAAGCTCAAGAGAGGATGTAAGGGTTTTTCCGACATCTTCAAAAAATTCAATCTCCTTCCTGGCAGTATCAAGTTTCTGCCCGAGCGTCTTATTTTCATCTCTTGTGTTTTTTTCTTTCAGGATTAGTCTGATAAAATACAACAGCTCCTTTTCAGAGGGATTGTAGACAGGGCGGGTTAATGACTCCTTCAACCATACGGCAAAGCCGCGGAAAGAATAATCAGGCGATACTATAAGCTTTGGTATTTCGGCGGATGCCTTTAGGAATTTTTTAAATGATTTATTTTTGTATTGTTCTTTTTCAATTATCAGGACGTCTGCTTTTTCGCTAAGCCGTGAGAGGGCCGTTTCAATAGAGCTGAATTTTGAGACCTCAAATCTGTTGCGGGACAGGATATCCTCAAAAGTACTTTTGTTAAGGTCTGGACCTATTAAAAATATATTAGGCATTTACACCACAGCATTTCTTATATTTTTTCCCGCTGCCGCATGTGCACGGGTCATTCCTTCCGGTTTTTTTTCCTTTTTGAACCGGCTGCTGCATTTCACCTGTCTCACTCTTATTGTAAATCAATTGCTGTCTTCTGTGAATCTCTTTTATGTCTTCCTCTTTTTTAACCTGAATTTTGAAAACCCTGTTAAGCACCTCGATAGATATCCTGTCTGTCATTTCAGCAAAGACGTCAAAAGCCTCTTTCTTATATTCGGTAAGCGGGTCTCTCTGCCCATAGCCTCTGAGCCCGATGCCTTCTTTCAGATGGTCCATCGCCAGGAGGTGGTCCTTCCATTGAGTATCAACCACCTGAAGCATGATAGTTTTTTCTATGTATCTCATCATCTCGCTTCCAATTTCTGCTTCTTTCTTTTCATAAGCCTCTTTTATGGCAGACATGAGAGATGCCCTTATCTCTTCAAAGGATTTTGAGGCTGGAGAATATGTTAAAGAGAAGGCGCCGAATACAGCGTCATGCAGCCCTTTCAGTTCCCATTCTTCCGGGTGCTTTTCTCCCGGACAGTATATAGACAGAAGTTCATCAAGAGTATCTTCAGCCATAGAATATATTCTTTCCTTTAACCCTTCTTCCTGCAGGATCTCACGCCTGAATGAATATATCTCTGTCCTTTGCTTGTTCATGATATCATCATATTCAAGGAGATGTTTCCTTATGTCAAAGTTATGCGCTTCAACTCTCTTCTGTGCGTTTTCTATGGCCCTGGACACAAGTTTATTTTCTATCGGCATATCTTCCTCCATGCCGAGCCTGTTCATCAATCCTGAAATCCTGTCAGAGCCGAATATCCGCATCAGGTCGTCTTCCAATGATAAGTAGAATCGTGAAGAGCCAGGGTCTCCCTGCCTGCCGGAACGCCCTCTTAGCTGGTTATCTATCCTTCTTGCTTCATGTCTTTCTGTGCCGAGGATGTGCAGTCCTCCAAGGCTGACCACCTTTTCCCTGTCTTTTATGCAAATCTCGGCTGCTTTTGACAAGGCCTGTTTGTAGTCTTCATCAGCATCAGTATGACCTTTTTTATCCCTTAAAAATTCCTTTGCAAGCCCTTCGGGGTTGCCTCCCAGGACTATGTCGGTGCCTCTTCCTGCCATATTTGTTGCAATCGTGACAGCTCCGCTTCTTCCCGCCTGTTCTATTATCTCTGCCTCTTTTTCATGGTATTTCGCATTCAGGACAGAATGAGGTATGCCTTTCTTTTTGAGCATATGGCTAAGGACTTCTGATTTCTCTATTGATATCGTTCCGACCAGGACAGGCTGTCCTTTCTTATGCAGTTCCTCTATCTCTTTTAGCGCAGCGTTAAATTTGCCTTTCTCAGTTTTGTATATTGAATCCGGGGAATCTTCCCTTATCATAGTCTTGTTCGTAGGGATTACAACAACGTCAAGGTTGTATATTTTCCCAAATTCTTCGGCTTCCGTGTCAGCGGTTCCTGTCATGCCGGCGAGTTTGTTGTACATTCTGAAATAATTCTGAAATGTAATTGTGGCGAGCGTCTGGTTTTCGCTCTCTATCTTTACTCCTTCTTTTGCTTCTATTGCCTGATGCAGTCCGTCGCTCCAGCGCCTTCCAGGCATTAATCTGCCTGTGAACTCGTCAACTATAAGTACCTCTCCGTCTTTGAGAATATAATCAACATCTTTTTTGAAAAGGGCATGGGCCTTGAGTCCCTGAAGCACATGGTGGACAAATTCTATATTTGAAGGGTCATAAAGATTGCCTGTGCCGAGGAGCTTTTCAATTTTTATGCTTCCTTCTTCCGTAAGTATTACGGTTTTTGCCTTTTCGTCAATCGTATAGTCAGTATCTCTCTGGAGTTTCGGGATAATCCTGTCTATCTTGTAATATTTGTCAGTTGATTCTTCAGACGGCCCGGAAATTATGAGAGGGGTCCTGGCCTCGTCAATAAGAATGCTGTCCACCTCGTCAACTATTGCATAGTTAAGTTCCCGCTGGACATACTGTGAAATATCGTATTTCATGTTGTCCCTGAGATAGTCAAAGCCGAACTCATTGTTCGTACCAAAGGTTATGTCAGAGTTGTAGGCGGCTTGTCTCTGTTCGTCGGTAAGGCCGTGTACAATGACGCCCACGCTCATGCCGAGAAAATTGTAAATAGGCCCCATCCACCTGGCGTCCCTTCTTGCGAGGTAGTCGTTGACCGTAACGATATACACACCCCTGCCTTCAATGGCATTCAGATAAACAGGGAGGGTGGCAACAAGCGTCTTCCCTTCACCTGTTTTCATCTCTGCAATCTTGCCTTCATGAAGCGTTATGCCGCCGAGAAGCTGGACGTCGAAATGCCTCATCTTAAGAGTTCTTTTTGAGACTTCCCTTACAACAGCAAATGCCTCCGGCAGTATATCATCAAGCGTTTCGCCAAGTTCAAGCCGTTTTTTGAATTCAGGGGTTTTATCCTTTAGCCGGCTGTCGCTGAGGCTGCTTATTTTCGGTTCGAGAGAGTTTATATGCTCAACAAGCGGCAGGAGACGTTTAATCTCTCTCTCGTTTTTTGTGCCAAATAGTTTTTTAAGTAATCCGCCAACCATAATTTATAGTTTATAATAAAATTAAATGCTGTCGAATTTCAAGGAAGCAGGCTACGATGAGCTTTTATCCATGAACTGAAGAATTGTTTCTACGATCTGGAAAGCACCCTTAGAAACGCCTCAACTACCCGTGGATCAAAGCGTGTGCTGCTGCATCCTTTCAGTTCTGATATGGCATATTCTCTGCCGGGGGAGGGGCGGTACGGCCTGTCCGCTGTCATTGAGTCAAAGGAATCCGCTGCATGGAGAATTCGTGCGCAGAGCGGGATTTTTCCACCTTTAATCCCTTCAGGATATCCCTTGCCGTCAACCCTTTCATGATGATACATGATTAGAGGGATTATATTTTTTAACTGTTTTATCTCTTTAAGTATTGCTGCCCCTTGAGCAGGATGTTTTTTTACAATGTCAAATTCTTCTTCTGTGAGTTTTGAAGGTTTATCCAGGAGATAGTCATAAGTTCCTATCTTACCGATGTCGTGCAACAGGCCTGAGAGACGGATATCTTTTATCTCGTCCTCTTCGATCCCCATCTCTTTTGCTATTTGTTCAGCGTAGCTTGCAACCCTTTCTGAGTGACCCTTTGTCCACGGGCTTTTTGCGTCAAGGGCGCTGACCATTGCGCGTATGAATTTCATGAAAAGGTCTTCGAGATCTTTATAGGACTCATTGATATCCTCAAGCATATTAAGAAAGGCATCCCTGCTTTTCTGGAGAGACTGTTCCTTATCTTTAGCTTCATTCAAGGAGATGTCTAATGCCTTTTTAAGCTCCCTGCATGATCTTTCGGTTTCTTTTATTGCAGCTGTGTCCGCAATATAATGAATTACCCCTATCAGATTGTTTTCATGGGTAATGGGTGATGCATAGACAGTCATATGTTTTTTAAATGCAGGCTCGTAAATTTCGGATGTTTCCTTTTTGCCGCTTTTCAGCGTTTTTACTATGGGACAATCTTTAACAGGCTCATCTGCACCGTGGATTATACAGCAACCTTTAATATCTTTTTCATCTGTTTTGCCGTAGTTATCGGTGAATGCGCTGTTTGCCAGTACTATATTGAACTCAGTGTCATGGATAGATATCGGGCATGGCAATGCGTCAATAAGCACGCCCCAGTTCTTAATATGCTCATCAAGCATTTTGCGTAATGTCTCTTTATCCTGCATCGCCATGTTGCTTGTACTTTGAAAGTTCAGCATTCAATTGTGCTGTTTCTTTTTTTAATTCTTTCATTTTGAGTTCTCTGCCGACAGCCATAGCATAAAATTTCTCAAGATCTTCTACTCTTTTTTTAAGTTCTTTCTCTGATTCCGTGAGCATCCGCTGGGCATTCTTTAAGGCTGTAATATCTGCTGCTATAACGATTGAGTGCAGGAATTCGCCTTTTTCATCAACAATCGGACAGTGGCTTACGTAAAACCAATCTCCTGTGTTTGTTTTTACCTCGGTCCACTCTTTTAACTCTCCACTGTGTATTTTACCAACGCAATGTCCTGTCTGTTCAGGATTGCAGGTAAAGAACTCGTAACACTTACGACCTAACAGCTCTTCAACAGGCAATCCCACGAACTCTGCAAATCTTTTATTGCATCTTGTAATATCAAAGTTTTTGTCAATGAGTATTATAATCTCCATAGCATTATTAAAAGTCATTTCCCATTCAACCTTTGCTTTAGTTACGGCATTAAGAAGAGCGGTAAGTTTTTCTTCCGCTTTTTTGCGTTCGGTGATATCTCTTACAACATGGATTAATCCCACAAGATTTTTATCCTCATCAAGCCTCGGAATGGCTCTTATCTCAATGAATATGTTTAAATGAGGCTCAAACAGTTCGAATGCAGCAGGCTGTTTTGTTATGAGACACTGGCAGCTTGGGTATTCTTCCGGAGGACGGTTGTCTCCATGATAGTATTCGTCACACTTTGACTTAGGAACGTTCAGTAAAGGCAGTCCGAGTATTTTTTCTGCAGATTTATTTGCATTGATGATATTGAAATCCTTGTCGTGAATAGTAATCATATCAGTGATGGTATTAAAGGTGTCTTCCCAATCCTGCTTTGCCTGAAGAATCTGGCTTTCCATCTTTTTACGCTCTGTGATGTTGTGAAATATCCCCTGTGTGGCAAGTACTTTTCCACCTATAAAACGCATGTTTACATTACCCTCAACCTCTATTTTGTGCCTATCCTTTGAAATGAATGTTGCTTCTACATTGTCTGCGGCCTCACCAGACATTACTCTCTGAAAAGCAGCTGCGCAGTGCTCCCTACAGTCAGGGTGGATGATGTCAAACATGGTTATTGTTTTGAGGTCATCCTGAGTATACCCCATAGTCTTTAACCATGCAGGATTTACAAATATAAATCTGCCGTCAGTGCCAACACTCTGAATCATGTCGTGGGCATTTTCGAACAGGGTGTGATAACGTTCCTCGCTTTCTACCATAGCCTGCTCTGTTTTACGGCGTTCGGCAATGGTACCCCTGGCATGAACCAGCAATAAGATAATGCTCCAGAATAAGAACCGCATCCAGATTTCATGAGGGTCAGGGGCAAAGAGTTGGGATGTAACAGTGCCTTCACGGAATATAAGGGCGTTTATAACGGAGTTAGCGATCCAGTTAGCTGCTCCAATTCCCATGCTGAACAGGATATATTTCAACTTCTTCATAATTTAATTCTACCATAAAACACGGCTGGCCGAGATGTTGGATGGCTTGCAGGGATTTGCACGGCAATCTCTTGAATAAAAAACGAATATCCTTTATGATTAGAGACAATAACGGAGGGGATTTATGGTATCAAAGGAACAGATTGAAGTTGTTCTTGAAAAGGTAAGGGCAGGGCTCAGGTCTGAGGGCGGAGATATGGAGTTTGTGGATATAAAAGATAATGTCATGTATGTAAAGCTGACGGGCGCATGCGGAACCTGTCAGATGTCCACACTTACGATGAAGAACTGGGTGGAGGCAAATATCAAGCGCGAAATCCCTGAGATTACCGCTGTTCAGGCAGTATGACCTTGCCGGGAGGGACAGGTAGATGACAAGGCGCAATTTTATTTTTTCCCTTCTGTCTCTTAAGGTATTTCTTTCCTCATTTTTCTCCTCTAAAAATGCCCACGCCTCTGACCCTGTTGATGTCAAAGATATAAGGCAGTGGTCGTCAAAAGGATACACAAGGGTGGCTGTTGACCTTTCTGCTCCTGTTGAGTTCTCAAGCAAACGAATCTCAAATCCTGACAGGCTTTATTTTGACCTGAAAAACACTAAAATCTCAAAAGAGATAAATACCACGCTTCCTGTCGGAGACGGCATATTAAAGACAGTAAGGGCAGGGCAGTTCAATCAAGATACTGTGAGAGTAGTGCTGGACTTGGAGGAGATAAAAGACTTTAAGGCATTTATCCTTGAAGAACCTGCAAAGCTTATTATTGATGTCTATGGCAATAAGCCAATAAAACCCCATGATGATGTTTTGAACCTAAAGACAATAGTTATTGACGCCGGGCATGGGGGACATGATCCCGGAGCAGTGGGTCCCACCGGTCTTTATGAAAAGGATGTAGTTTTGGATATTGCGTTGAAGCTAAAAGACATTCTTTCAAAAAATAGTAATTTAAAAGTTTTTCTTACAAGGGAAAAGGATGTATTTATTCCGTTAGTGGAAAGGACGGCTTTTGCAAACAGCAAACATGCAGACCTTTTTATATCAATACATACAAATGCAAGCCCGAACAGGAATGCAAGAGGCATCGAAACATATCTCCTTAACTGGACCAACGATGATGAAGCCATAAGGGTCGCGGCAAGAGAGAATCAGATATCATTAAAGAAGATGAAAGAGCAGATGAATAAATATAAAAAGAATGATGTTGATGTAATGCTTAGCAGCCTTGAAAGGGACTATAAAAGAGACAAATCATTAAACCTTGCCGGTTATATTCAAAAGTCAGTTATATCTGTCTTGAGCAAAAAATACGACAATATCCATGATCGCCGTATCAAGAACGCACTTTTTTACGTCCTAATGGGAGCGCAGATGCCTTCTGTTCTTGCGGAGGTTTCATTCATAAGCAATCCTGTTGAGGAGAATTTGCTTTCAAAAGATACTTATAGAGATTATATTGCAAATGCAATGGCTGACGGCGTTAATACCTATGCGGCTGCAATGCCCCCGGATCAGAAAACGGCAAAAAGTCAGAGATTAGTTTTGGCAGGGAAATAACTTTGCCGCCTGAATTCAAGATTATCATATATCTTTCTTTTGTTATTGCTATTTATATAGTTCAGAGCCTGTCAGCCTATATCATTATGCTGGCAGTTATTTCAGTATTTCTTCTTAGAATCCCCTTTAGGTCTCTAAAAAGCGGGTGGCTGCCAATAAGTTTTTTCCTTGCATTTACTTTTCTGAGCAATGTATTTTTTAGCCATGGAAAGATTTTATACAGCATCGGTTCTATGCTAATCACAGAGGAAGGGCTTCGTCTTTCCGCAGTAAGGACACTGCGTATATTTTTTATGGTCGTGGGAGCGAAGATACTTACGGCGACAACGCCACTTGATGTTATGGTGGAAGCTCTCAGGAAGACCCTCAGTCCCCTTGAAAAGATAGGCATGCCTGTGGGCGATTTTTTTTCTGTAATGGGGTTAACCCTTAAGTGTTTTCCAAGGCTTAAGGACTATCTGGCAGAGAATTACAGGAATCATAAGAACAATACTGAATCACAGGGGTTTTGGGGAAGGGTAAATATCGTATCGTCTTTTCTTTTGCCTATGTTTATACAGAGCATACAGTCACCGGAGATGTTCTTTCAGGAGCGGGAAGAGAACCCTGATTTGACAGCATGAATTATGCCACAAATTCGTACTTGATTTTATCATAATTAAGTTTTATCATAAACCATAAAATCGTTTAGTTAAGGAGCGGCCATGCCAGTAATAAAGTCCATTTCAAGCCTGCGCAACCGGACGAGAGATATAGCTTCCCTGTGCCATGAACAGGACGAACCAGTTTATCTCACTACAAACGGCGAGGGCGACCTTGTTGTCATGAGCATTGAGCATTATGAAAGACTCAAGGCAAGAGTAGAACTTTTTGAAAAACTTTCTGATGCTCAAGCCCAGTCTGCCGCGGGAAGCAAGGGATTTACTCATGCTCAAGTCATGAATAAACTTTGTCAACGGTCAAAAAAATCATCCCTTATTCGGCAGAATACCAAGAGACGAAAAACTTAAAGATTTCGGTTATCGTGTAATTATTATCGAGTCTTACCTTGTATTCTACATTGTGCGTGATAAGACTGTTGAGATTCATCAGGTTATTCACGGTTCACGGAATTTGAGCGATATCATATAATTTAATTCAATGCCTAATGGATAAAAAATGTTATCTACCGCTGCGGGTATTTTTTATTTTAAAGAGGCAATCAGGGCACCTTCATTCAAAAAAATACGTGAAGTGGAGCCTGCCTAAAAACTCATAACACAGCGCATTATGTCATGCTGAACTTGTTTCAGCATCTAATGAAATCAATGAGTTATGAGACCCTGAAATAAATTCAGGGTGACAAATTAATAGTTTTTAGACAGGCTCAGTGTCCCTCACCGCCTTTCCACACATAACGGCTGAGCGCAAACGAAACCGATAGGTTTTGTAGTTAGCCGTTTGTGCTCTGTTAGGTGCAGTTGAGGCATCATTTTATTCAGAAAAAAACTGAAAGTTCGTTGAATTTGTTTTACCGCTTAATTTCTTCCATGGCATCAACGTACAATCTTATGATGTCTTCCAAGTTTTCTTTCCAGTAAACGCAACCGTCACTGCTGTAGAAGCTGTTACCGTCGAATTTAGTCTTTGGGCAGTAGCCCATGCAAAATGGAAGGTAACGGCATTCCAGGCATTGCTTGTCATCAAGAGGATTATACTCATCCCACTTTTTGCATTGCCCCATCTTTATCGCATTGCTCGCATGGCCGCACTCCTTACCGTGTTCGCCTATCTCCAATCCGCATTTAAAATAATACCCTCTTGGGTCAAAGGCATAGGTATTTTTTCTCAGTGCACCGCACGCCGCATTTACCGGATATGGGAAATCAAGCAATGGTTTGAGCTGCTTTCGGCCTAATAATTTGAAGGCCATTTTCTGAAACTCAAGACTATGCTTGTAGAATGTGCTTGTACTGACGGTCATGCACCTAAGGTGCCTGTTCGGATTTATCGGACCGACCATAGCCATGTAAGGGGAAAAAACAGTATCACTTTTTCCGAAGAACCCTTCTTCTTTAAAGATTTCAAGAAGCGAAAATGCATAAGGGATATTGTCCATATCGATATTAATACGAACGGAAAGGTCACTCTTACCGATAATCCGTCTCATGTTCTTTAGTATCCTATCAAAGCTGGAACCCTTGTTATTTTTGTAACCACGCCTTTTGTCGTGTATTTCCTTTGGACCGTCAATCGTTACTTGGCATGACTTCACTTTATTTTCCATGAGAAGCTTAACAGCACTGTCATTCAAAAGTGTCCCGTTTGTCGCTATTGTCGCCTCATATTCGCAGTTAAATCGTTTTGCCAGTTTCAAGAAATGGCCGGACAGGTAGGAAATAATTTTCGGCGACAATAGGGGCTCCCCGCCATACCAGTCCACCCTAAGGGATGAGATAGCGCCCTTTTTTAGTTCTTGGCCAACAAACCCAATAATTTGGTTGCACACCTTTTCGGTCATGCTGCCGAAGGACCGAAATTGATAGCAGTACTTGCAAGCAAGATTGCATTCTAGAGTAGGTGCAATAATGAGATGTAATGGTCCGCTTTCCCTGATCCTCCGGAGACGCTTTTTTATGATACTCACTTCATCGAGATCGGCGTTGACCATAAAGCCTCCCTCTTTAAGCGTGGCGAATAAAGGTCGGATCTCAGAAGTTATGGCGGCAAGATTTAGGCGGCCCAGTGAAAGGATATTCTGAGCTATGGGATGTATCCCACTCGGCATCCGAATCAAAGACGAGCGCAGGCCGTTAAACAAAAGCAGATCGCCACACCCAGATTCAGGAATGAAGAAGTTATAACGTGACGGTTTGTAGTATTTTCCCATAGCCCAGTATCTCTTGCGCCTAATCTTGCATCATACTAGGCAGACATTACGGCATCCACAGTAGCGTGCGCGTGCTTTAAGTTTTTTGGCCATCTCAGGGTCAGGCTTCATTATCCAGAGGTCATCAAGGTTTATCTTTGCAAGCTCTGCCTTCGACAACTCACTTAATTTGACCAGTTTAATGCCTTCTTTGGCTAATTCTTTTTTTATCGACTTCTTTCCCTGTTCCATAAAAAACCTCCTCTGTCTCTAAATATTGATTGTTTGAACTTATAAAATCAAGGAAAAACTTACTCACCTTTTATATTACATTTTCACAGCCTCCTTTCTCTTGCCGAAATGAGCACCTGACTCGTTCACAGACGACAATGTTGCCTTTTGTTCAGTTTTGGATGGATAGGCGACAGATGGACTACCCGCCTCCTTTCCCCTCTAAAATCTGGTCTAATGGGTTTCGTATCTTCATAAGAGCCTTATTACTTACCTGGCTATAAATCTCTGTTGTTTTACTGTGATTTGGAATGGTTTTTATTTTTTGCACAAGGGTAGGGTTGTAAGAGAATGCAATTGTTATTCTTCTGTCTGAACTGTCTTTGCTGAGAGTTACCACATTGTTGTCCCCCTCTCGCTATTGAGAAGTATTATATTAAGCAGTCTTAAATCAGTCAATCATATTCTTATCAGGGGAAAAGGGGCGGCAAAGGGTTCTAAGGAATGCCGATGTGATAGAATAACCTGTTGGAGGTTCGGGTGAAAAAAATTGATTTATTGATAAAGAACGGCACTATTTTTGACGGCACAGGCGCAGAGCTTTTTGAGGCGGATATCGGGATTGCCAGAGATAAGATAGCGTTTATAGATAAGAATTCAAAATTCAAAATTCAAAATTCAAAAAAGTTTATAGACGCTAAAGGTCTTGCAGTTGCTCCGGGCTTTATTGATACGCATGCGCATTCTGAGTTTACCCTTCTTGCAGACCCTCGCGCAGAAGGAAAACTGCTTCAGGGCATAACCACAGAGATAAACGGAAACTGCGGGCTTTCTGCGGCCCCGCTTTACGGAGAGGCATTTGAACACCGCGAAAAAGACCTCGCTGAACTCGGAATAAAAGAGCGGTGGTCAACCTTTGAGGAATATTTCAGGATTCTTGAAGGCAGGGGGATTGCTTTAAACTTTGTCACGCTTGCAGGACACGGAAATATCAGAGCATCCGTTATCGGCTATAAAGATACGAAACCAACCGCTTCTGAATTAAAGAAGATGCAGGCTCTATCGCAGAAGGCAATTGACGCCGGAGCAATAGGACTTTCAACAGGCCTGATTTATCCGCCGGGAATCTATTCTGATACTGAAGAGCTGATTGAATTATGCAAATACTTAAACGGGAATTCAAAATTCAAAAATCAAAATTCAAAATTCATTTACACCTCTCACATGAGGAGCGAAGGCAAGGGGCTTATAGAATCAATAAAGGAAATAATCCGCATCGGAAAAGAGGCAAATATCAAAGTTCACATATCGCATATTAAAACAAGCGGGAAAGAAAACTGGCATAAGATAGATGAGGCAATATCTCTGATAAACAGCGCCAGAAAAAGAGGCCTTAAAGTTACGTGCGACAGGTATCCTTACACAGCATCAAGCACAGACCTTGATACGATACTGCCGTCATGGACTTATGAAGGCGGCGCAGAAGAGGAATTAAGACGTTTAAAGAGTCCGTCAGTTCTGGAAAAGATAAAAAAAGAGATACTGCATGGGCATCCGGATAATGATTATTGGAAAAAAGTCAGCATGTCTTCTGTAGCATCACAAAAAAATAAATGGATGGAAGGCAAAACCCTGTCTTATATTTCAAGAAAAATTAATAAAAGTCCGGTTGATGCGCTCTTTAAAATTCTAATTGAGGAAAGGCTGAGGGCCGGCGCAATATTTTCATCTATGAACGAGGACAATCTTAAGAGATTCCTTTCTTTGCCTTATGCAATGATTGGCTCTGACAGTTCTGCAAGAAGCAGGACAGGATTAACCTGTAAAGGCAAGCCGCATCCAAGAGGTTTTGGAAGTTTTCCGAGATTCCTCGGCAGATACGTGAGGGATAATAAGCTAATGAGTATGACAAGCGCTGTTCATAAGATAACAATGCTTCCTGCCAAGACGTTTGGAATAAATGGGAGGGGAGTTCTGAAAAAAGGCGCATTTGCGGATATCGTTGTCTTTGATCCTGAGAGGATAATTGACAGGGCTACTTTTGATAAACCGTTTCTGAAGCCCGGAGGAATTTACTATGTGATTGTGAATGGTTTGACCGAGGTGGCGAAAGGCGAAATTACCGGCGCCACAGCGGGGAAAATCTTGAGGAGTCAGAGCTTTCGCTGAAAAAGTTGTATCGTTGACAAAGATTGCAGCTAAACAATATACTTAATAAATTATTGAGAGTTTAAGGGAGGCTTATAATGGGTGAAGGCATAGTTGAACTCACGACTTCTACATGGGATAAAGAGGTGCTTCAGAGCCATGAAGTGGTTATGGTTGATTTCTGGGCAGTATGGTGCGGGCCTTGCAAAATGATTGCGCCCACAGTTGAAGAGCTGGCTAAGGAGTACGCCGGAAAGGTAAAAGTCGCAAAGCTGAATACAGATGAAAACCCTGATATTGCAAGCAGGTATAAAATAATGGGAATTCCGACAATCATGTTCTTTAAGAACGGCGAGAGAGTAGACCATGTTGTAGGGGCAGTGCCTAAAACACAGCTTAAATCCAAGATAGATTCTTTGCTCAGCGCTTAGTCCCGAGCTGCGCGGGACGGAAAAATCTGATTCATAGAGGAACAAATCAAGTGAAAAGCATTTTTGCGGTTATTGTTATTGCATTTCTGGTGTTTTCTCCGGCAGCATGCAAGAAAAAAGAAGCCGGGGTTGAGGCAATGCCTCCGTCCATAGGGGATATAGCGCCTGACTTTACATCAAAGGATGTGAATGGAAATACGGTAAAGCTCTCTGATTATAAGGACAGGGTTATTCTGATTGAATTCTGGGCTACATGGTGTGCCCCATGCAGAGAACTTACTCCTGTGCTTAATAAGATTTATGAAAAGTATAAGGATAAGGGATTTGTAGTGCTTGCGCTAACACCTGAAGAAAATACAGATACAGTAAAATCCTATGCGAAGGGATATGGGATAACATATCCCGTGCTTATTACTGATATGAAAACAACAAGACGCTATGGCGTAATCAGTATTCCTGCGAGTTTTTTGATAAACAGAGAAGGCGGGGTTGCAGAAAAGCATTTGGGCGTAACCCGGGATATTGCGCAAGAGCTTTCATCCGGGATAGAAAAACTTCTTTAAAGCCATGTTTGACTCACTTACCGAAAAACTCGAATCAATATTCAGGAAACTCAAGGGCAGGGGGCTTCTTAAAGAGGAAGATGTTGACGCCGCATTAAAAGAAGTCCGTCTCGCGCTTCTTGAGGCTGATGTAAATTTCAAGGTTGTAAAAGATTTTATTCTTAAAGTTAAAGAGAAGGCAGTCGGCAAAGAAGTTCTTGAAAGTCTTACTCCCGGGCAGCAGGTCATAAAAATTGTGAATGAGGAACTCTGCGCTCTTTTGGGAGGGACTAACACCCGAATACAGCTTTCTCCAAATCCGCCTACAGTTATTATGATGGTGGGACTTCATGGTTCGGGAAAGACTACAACTTCGGCAAAACTTGCAAGTTTTTTTAAAAAAGAGGGCAGAAGGCCGATGCTTGTTGCCGCTGACCTTCAGCGTCCGGCAGCAATAGACCAGCTTATAACGCTTGGTTCCCAATTAGAAACACCTGTCTTCCACTCAAGGGATATAAAAGACCCTGCGGCGCTCTGCAAAGAATCGTTAAATAAAGCTCTGCTTGAGGCAAGGGACGTATTAATACTTGACACAGCCGGCAGGCTCCACATTGATGACAGCCTCATGGCAGAACTCAGGCGCATAAGAGATGCTGTTTTACCGAAAGAGACTATATTTGTTGCTGATGCAATGACAGGACAAGATGCCGTAAATATAGCAAAGAATTTCAATGAGCAGATTGGCGTTGATGGGATAATACTCACAAAGATGGATGGTGATGCGAGGGGCGGCGCCGCAATCTCTATAAGGGCCATAACAGGTAAGCCGATCAAGTTTATAGGAAGCGGCGAAAAGATTGATATGCTCGAGCCGTTTTATCCTGACAGGATTGCTTCAAGAATCCTCGGGATGGGCGATGTCCTCACTTTCATAGAGCAGGCGCAGAAGACATTTGAACAGAAAGAGGCTGCAAAACTTCAGGAGAAGATTGCATCCGAATCGTTCACCTTTGATGACCTGAAGGAACAGTTAAAGAAAATCCGCAGCATGGGCCCTCTTGAAAATATTCTGAATATGATACCCGGCGCTAATAAGATGAAGGGGCTTGCGGTAGATGACAGGGAACTTGTAAAGGTAGAGGCAGTGATAAACTCCATGACATTAGCTGAAAGAAGAAACCATAACCTTTTGAACGGCAGCAGGAGGAAAAGGATTGCGCTCGGCAGCGGAACCACGGCAGCCGATGTCAATAAGGTAGTTAAGCAATATGTTGAGTTGAAAAAGATGATGAAGATGTTTAAAGGGGGAAAGGGATTTAAGCTGCCTAAGTTTTTGCCTTTCTGATGTTGACAGTTTACACTCTTTCTGATAAGCTTAAAATCCAGTAGAGTTAATTAAAAAGGGGAGGTGAAGTTTTGGTAAAAATCAGGTTAAGAAGATTAGGAGCCCATAAAAAACCCTTCTACAGGGTGGTTGTAGCTGATTCGCGGACAAAAAGAGATGGGCCTTTCATAGAAATTCTTGGAACGTATGATCCGCTCAAAGAGCCTTCTGAAATAAAGATTAATGTGGAGAAGGCAAGGCATTGGTTGCAGCGTGGAGCGCAAACTACCGATGTTACTAAAAAGCTTCTGCAAAGGGCTGGACTGTAATTCTACGAGTCGTGAACAGTCCTAAATTCCTATGGAGGTAGCGAGGATGAAAGAATTGGTTGAGAGAATGGCTAAGGCTCTGGTTGACAAGCCGGAGGATGTTGTAGTTTCAGAGGTTGCGGGCGAGAAAACCACTGTTTTTGAACTTAGAGTTGCACAGACCGACCTCGGTAAGGTCATAGGAAAACAGGGGAAGACAGCGCGTGCAATGAGAACAATACTCAGCGCATCAGGCACTAAAATAGGCAAGCGATGCGTTCTTGAAATATTAGAGTAAGCTATAAAAAAGAAATCTACAGGCTGTGAAAAATGACACAAAGAGAGGGGATATGCCCTCTCTTTTTATTTTTTTCAGCTGAAAAACTTTATGGTAAAACGTCGAAAAGAATACAGCCCGACAGCTCATGGTAAATAAACAAACTCTCCTTTCATTTTTCAGAGAAAAAACAAAAAAGCCTCTTAGTTTTAAGGATATGGTTAATCTCATGGGATTAAGCCGTTCCGAAGCCCACGCATTAAAAAAGGTGCTCAGACGAATGCTTCAGGACGGCGATATCGTGCTCACGAGAAAAGGCCTTTATGTCCCTGTAAGTGATGTTGATCTGACGACAGGTTATTTTGAGGCGCACAAGGAGGGTTACGGTTTTGTAATTACGGAAAAGCCGGGAGAACGTGATATATTCATACCTGCGCGAGCAACCTCCGGAGCAATGGACAATGACAGGGTTGTTGCGAGGATTGAGAACCGGCAAAAGCGGGACGGAACAATAATAAGGATACTTGAAAGGGCTCACGTCAAAGTAGCAGGCAGGCTTGAAATCGAAAATGCCGTATCTTATGTGAGGCCCAAAAACAAATCCATTGCATTTGACCTTTATGTCTCGCCTAATGACAGGGGCAGCGCAAGGAATGGCGATACTGTTGTTGCTGAGATTCTTACGTATCCTGCAGACAGAAAGCCTCCTTCGGGAAGAATTGTAAAAGTAATAGAAAAGCCAGAAGACCCTGCATCCGAGGTTGAGGCTATCATAGATGAATTCAGTATACCGAGGAGATTTCCGAGGGATGTTGCCGAAGAGGCAAAGAGAATTTGGCGTATCTCTACTGTCATTCCGAGCGAAGCGAAGGAATCTCGTTTGAGATTGCTTCGCCCCGACTTTATCGGGACTCGCAATGACAATGTGCAGATGCCTTACGACATCGCTGAAGAGAAAAGAAAAGATTTAAGAGAGCTTCCTACGGTAACAATTGACGGTGAACGCGCAAAGGATTTTGATGACGCAGTTTCCATTAAACTTACAGAACACGGTTATAAGCTCTGGGTGCATATAGCTGATGTCGGATATTATGTTCCATGGGATTCGGATATTGACCTTGAGGCCAGGAAGAGAGGCACAAGCACATATTTCCCGGACAGGGTGATTCCAATGCTACCGAATGAACTGTCCGAGGATCTGTGCAGCCTGAGGCCTGAGGTGGAAAGGCTTGCATTCACGGCAGAGATGGACTTTGGCAGGCATGGCGAAAAACTCAATGCAAAATTTTATCCGAGCCTGATAAAGAGCAACGAGAGGATGACCTATACATCTGTAAGAAAGATTCTTATTGATAATGACAAACACGAGCGCAAAAGATATGACTACCTTTTAAGTGATTTTGAACTTATGGCTGAACTCTGCGGCGTCCTGAGAAAAAAACGGCTTGACAGGGGAAGCCTTGATTTCGACCTTCCGGAGCCTGAAGTCCTGCTTGATATGCAGGGCCGGCCGGAGGCAATAGTAAAGGCTGAGAGAAATTTTGCGCATATAATTATTGAAGAGTTTATGGTTGCGGCAAATGAGGCTGTTGCGGAATATCTTACGGAACTCGAAACTCCGACCCTTTACAGGATACACGAAGAGCCGGACACGCAAAAGATGGAAGGGATTCTAAGATATGTAAAACCTTTGCGCGGCAAGGTACATGGCGCTCGTTACGAGCCGAAAAACTTCTCTGCGCTGCTCAGAGAAGTAAAAGGCCGGCCGGAGGAAGAAATGGTGAATTATATGGTGTTGAGAAGCCTTAAGCAGGCAAGGTATTCTCCCTTGAACGCCGGGCATTTCGGCCTTGCGTCAGGACATTATACACATTTCACATCTCCGATAAGGCGCTATCCGGACCTCGTGGTACACAGGATATTACGAGAAGTTTTGCATAAGAAGCGCATATCAGAAAGAAGAAAGCAGGAACTGGAGACAATGCTGCCTGATATTGCATTCAACTCTTCAAGGACGGAGCGCCTTTCCGGCGAGGCTGAGAATGCGGTTCTTAATGCTATGAGAGTGTGGTTTATGAAAGATAAGGTAGGAGATGAGTTTGAAGGAAGGGTTGTCAATGTCACGCCTTACGGACTGAAGATTAGGCTAAAGGATTTTTATGTTGAAGGTTTTCTCCATGTCTCATATATGACGGATGATTTTTACGAATTCAACGAGCGCACTATGACCCTGTTTGGCAAAAATAAGAAACGCTCCTTCACGATAGGAAAGGAATTAAAAGTGAAGGTTGACAGGGTAGATATGGAAGAGAGGGCGATAATCTTCGGGGTATAGATTATATGAAAGAGTTTATTTTCACACTTGATAAACATTTTGAGCAGATACCGGAAGTGAAGATTTACCGTTGAGAGGGTCACAGTATCTTCCGATGAATGAGCATACCAATAGCAAGAGCGATATCTGTTCCCACTAAGATGACTACTATAAGAAAGATAGCAAATCTTCCACGGAGAGCTGGCCATTTCGGAGGAGGAATCAATGGAAAAGAGTTCCCGATTTGTTCCGCGATTTCGTCACGCACTTGTTGATCACGCTTCATAACAAAGAAAATCAGCACTGTGAGCATGACGCCGAGCGCCAGAATTCCACACCAGACAAAGTAATCATACTTCCTTAGGCTATAGGTGGCACCCAGAACTGCGCCCTGCACAGCTACAATTGTCTGAACCCGACTCCACATCAAGCGATCTTGATGTAAGTAAAATGCTATCAGACTGCTATAAATTTGCTCTTTTCCGATTGACATAGTTATTTTATAATTTTTATAGAAAATCCAAGAAACGCCTCGTATGCCCTAAATGCTCCCCAAATGAAACACCCATAGGAGGCTATGTTCAATAGAATTGTCAGAATGTTAAACGCGTGTCCAGCTATTCTCTTCCACGGCTGTGAATGGGCATAGAACCACTGACATAGATAAGTAGCCCCTGATGCAATAGTGCTGGCCAGCACGCCCGCGACGAAGATTACCATGGTCGATGCAAAGATAGCAATTTTGTCCTGATGCTGATCCGAGAGTTTGCCGAGGAAGGCGAGTAGAGCGACAGTGGCTCCGCCGTTCATCAAAAACGCTGTCTTAAGTGCATTCTGCCCAGTGAGGATCACTGACCGGAACATCTCTATATTCTGAGCTTGAACGGCTTCATTCTGTTTTACCCAAATTTGAAGCTCTGCCTTGTACTTTTCCATTTGTGCCGGGGCGATTTCTTCCTCAGTCGAGTTTATGACTTGATCGAGGTAGGCGATGAGATTATTGCACTTTATCTCAGAAATGCCTTGCTCATCTCTGATAGAACGGATAGTATCTCTCATCTCAGTGGCAAATCTCTTAGTAGTCATGGTCATCGCTCACACATAACATATAATATACAAACTAGTTATCTATACAACCCTTCAAATTCGGAAATTGCCGCAATACCTATCTCTCCCTGTGAGCTGTCTTTTAAATTTTTCCACTTAATCATGCCTGATTTTAATTCATCATCGCCGATTATAAAGACATAGCTTGCACCGAGTTTGTCTGCCCTTCTTAACTGGCTTTTCAAAGATGCGTTGTCATAACCAAGTTCAGCCTGAATGCCTTTAGAGCGCAGCTTTTCTGCAATCAATAATCCTTGGTCACTCGCATCCTTGCCGATAGTGGCGATAAACACCTTTGGCGCAGAGATGCAAAAATCAGAATTCAGCGCCTTAAGTATTTCAACAAGCCTTTCCATGCCGATTGCAAAGCCTATCGCAGGCGTAGCAGGCCCTCCGAACTCCTCAACAAGCCTGTCATATCTTCCTCCTGCCGCAACTGTTTTCTGGGCGCCGAGATGTCCGCTTGTTATTTCAAATGTTGTCCTTGTGTAATAATCAAGCCCCCTGACCATGTCGGAATTGATAATGTAAGAAATATTAAGGCTGTTCAGGAGAGATAGGAATTCCTCAAAATGTGATTTGCATTCTCCGCACAGATAATCCGTTATTTTCGGCGAGCCTTTTCTCAGTTCAGCGCAGGCGCTGTTTTTGCAGTCAAGGATACGCAGAGGGTTATTGCTGTACCTTCTGTTGCAGTCCGGGCAGAGGCCTGCAACCTTGCCGGAGAAAAAGCTTACGAGAGCTTTTTTATAATCAGGCCTGCATTTTTCACAGCCTATGGAATTAACCTCAAACTTAAGCTCTCTCAGCTGAAGCCTTTCAAGAAAGAGCTTTAGCATGGATATAATCTCCGCATCAAGTTTTGGCTCGGCTGCTCCGAAGGCCTCAACGCCAATCTGATAGAACTGCCTGAATCTCCCTTTCTGCGGCCTTTCATATCTGAACATAGGGCCTGAATAAAAGAACTTCTGTGGAGAGGGCAGGTTATAGAGATGGTTTTCTATGTAACTCCTCACAACAGGCGCTGTGCCCTCAGGCCTCAGCGTGATGCTCCTGTCAGCCCTGTCAGGAAACGTATACATCTCTTTTTCAACAATGTCTGTGGTCTCTCCGATGCTTCTTACAAATATATCCGTTGACTCTATTATCGGGACGCGGATCTCCTGAAATCCGTACGCTGAAAATATTTCCTTTGCTGTTGATTCAGCCTTCTGCCAGATATATATGTCAGGCGGGAGTATGTCATGGACGCCCTTCAGGGCGCTGTATTTCATTTTCTTTTCCTCATTGCGCTGCTTTTATGCTTCCTACTGGGATGTTTCTCCTTCTCTTTCCTTGTCAAATTCAAGCATCTTCAGGTGGCCATCTATCAGTCTCTTTAATTCCTCTTTAAAGTGGCGTCTTATCCCTTTAAGGTCAACTATATCTTCGTGTATTTTAATAACTTTTTCCTGAGCCTCCTTAAACATAGTCTCTGTGCGTATTTCTGCCTCTCTTACCAGCAGTTCCGCCTCTTTCCTTGCGTTTGTCTTGTAGTCTTCAACCATGTTCTGTGCTGTCATGAGCGTTTCTCTAAGTGTGGACTCCATGTCCTTAAAATCTTTTATCTGGCTCTCAGCCCTTTGTACGGCCTCCTTAAGAGAGGCGTTTTCCCTGAGAATATCCTCCATCTCCTCTCTGACGACTTCAAGAAATGCATAGACCTCTTCAACGTCAAATCCCCTGAACTTCATCGGGAACTGTTTTTGCTGGATGTCAAGCGGTGTAATTCTCATATCAGCCACCTCCTAATTTATAGCCAAGTTTTATTAAAGACTTTATCAGAAATAACTGCGTAAATATAATAACAAGAATTACTATCAAAGGTGAAATATCTATGGGGCCAAGCCGGTAACCGATAATGCTCCTTATGAGCCTGAACGCAGGTTCTGTAACCGCATGGAGAAGCCTTACAATCGGATTGTAGGGGTCAGGATTCACCCAGCTTATCAACGCTGCAATTATTACAACCCATTTATAAACCTCAAGGACAATATCAAGTATTTTTGCAACTGCAATAATTAAATCACCGATGATAAACATTATTCCTTTCTCCTCGCAGAGTCGAGTCTCAGACCGAGCTCCTCTGCTCTTTTTGCCGCGGCATCTATAGCGCTTAAAACAATATTCTTAAATCCCTTTTCCTCAAACACTTTCAATCCTGCTGCTGTTGTGCCTCCGGGAGATGTCACCATTTCCCTGAGTTTTTCAGGCGGCAGGCCTGTTTCAAGAAGCCTTACCGTGCCGAGCAGCGTCTGTATTGCAAGTTCAGATGCATTCTCTTTGCTCAACCCGGATTTTATTCCGCCTTCAACCATTGCCTCAATGAAAAAAGCTATGAATGCAGGCCCGCTTCCTGAGAGCGCTGTTACCGCGTTCATATACTTTTCAGGCAGTGTGAGCACCTTCCCTATTGACATGAATATTTCCCTTACAGGATTGATGTCTTTTTCCGAGAAACATTCGCATAGAGACATGACAGACATAGCCTCCTGCACAAGGGCAGGGGTGTTTGGCATCACTCTGATTAATTTTTTTGTATTCAGCTTTGATTGAAGATATGAAAGTGTTATGCCGGCTGCAATGGAGACAACTGTTTTATCATTCGTTACAGCGCTATTTATATCCTCAAGAATCTGCCCCATAATTTGAGGCTTTACCGCAAGGATTATCATATTGCATGAGGAGGCAACTTCTTTATTGGAATTAGTTGTTTTCACGCCATAAGTCTGCTCAAGGTATTTTCTTCTTTCTTCCCCCGGTTCTGATACAAATATATCTTGAATCTTGAATCTTGAATCTTGAATCATTCCTTTAATTAGTGCTTCTGCCATGTTGCCGCCGCCGATAAACCCCGTCATTGTGCCTCCTTGTGACAGTACTTTCTTTCCCCAAAAATCGCTGTCCCTATCCTTACCATTGTAGCCCCTTCCTCTATTGCGACCTCAAAATCATTTGTCATGCCCATGGACAGCTCCGGAAGATTAAATCCCATAATCTCTGCCTTATCCCTCAGCGCTCTCAGCTCGCTAAAATACGGCCTTGCATTTTCAGGGTTTTCAAAGAAAGGCGGGATTGTCATGAGCCCCTCAATCCTCAGATTTTTCATTTCGCTGATTTCCCTGACTAATTCAAATAAATTATCATTTAGTATCCCATATTTACTTATCTCATCTGAAAGCTTTACTTGAAGCAATATTTTCTGTATTTTTCCTGCTTTTTCAGCATGTTTGTCTGTGGCCTCAGCGAGTTCAAGCGAGTCAACAGAATGAATCATTTCAAAGAGTTCAACCGCTGTCTTTGCCTTATTCTTTTGAAGATGGCCTATTAAATGCCATCGAATGTCTGCATCTTGAATCTTGAATCTTGAATTTTGAATCTTCTCTCTTGCTTCCTGCACTTTGCTTTCTCCAAATATCCTTAACCCTGCATCTATCGCTTCTTTTATCTGTTGTATGCTTATCGTTTTTGTTACGGCAATAAGCCTTATATCTTCAGGCCTTCTTCCGGCTCTAATCGCCGCATGAGAAATTCGCCCGCATATAATTCTTATATTTTCAAAAATTTGAGCGCCAGTCATATTGACATTGATGTTTACAAGTGTATTATATTTGATAATGTCAAAGCAAGAGATTGAAGAGCTGGGAAGCAGTATCGGGTATTGTTTTACTGACAAGGGGCTTCTTTTAGAGGCTGTCACCCATAAGTCATTTCATCACGAAAATCCTGACTCGGCGTCCTCTTATAATGAGAGGCTTGAATTCCTGGGAGACTCGGTTCTGGGGCTTGTGGTTGTGGAATATTTGTTTAAGCTTGAAAAGTATTATTCCGAGGCAATAATGTCAAAAATAAAATCATATATTGTGAAAGAGGCAGTTCTGTCCGACGCTGCAGAGAGCATATCGCTTGGGGCATACCTCAGACTGGGGAGGGGTGAGAAGGAAACCGGAGGCAGAGAGAAGAAATCCATACTTGCAGACGCCATGGAGGCAGTATTTGGCGCTGTGTATATTGACGGAGGCTATGAGCGCGCGAGGAATGCGGTATTAAGGCTTTTGCAGCATAAGATTGATACAGCAGTATCATCAGAGCAGTTTTTTGATTATAAAACAGACCTTCAGGAAGAAAGTCAGGTAAGGTTCGGGATTCTGCCGCGCTATATGACAGTGAAACAGGAAGGCGAAGAGCACAAGAAAATTTTTACAGTTGAAGTTTATATCAAGGGAGACAGGTTTGGCAGAGGCAGCGGCAGGAGTAAAAAAGAGGCTGAGACCCTTGCTGCAAAAGAGGCATTATTAAAGATAAAGTCATCAGGGCAATAAAATCTGAACAAGTAGCTTGTCATTGCGAGGGACAAAGTCCCGAAGCAATCTTAAGACAGATTCGGAACAGGCTCTCATAGACAGATTGCCGCGCTGCGCTCGCAATGACACAATAGGAAAAAGGAGAAATTATGGAAGCCATTGAATGCATCAAAACAAGAATGAGTATCAGGAAGTTCAAGCCAGAGCCTGTGCCGAGGAATATACTGACCGAGATAATTAATACTGCGCAATGGAGCCCTTCATATAAAAACAGCCAGCCGTGGGAGGTTGTGATTGTATCAGGGAAAAAGAAGGAAAAATTATCCGCTCTTCTCGTCAGGCTTCTTGAAGAAGGTAAGGCACCTCAGCCTGACATTCCAGAGGCAGTATCGTGGCCTTCAGACATAGCGGAGAGAATCAACGAGACCATGAAAGAAAGGGGCGCTTTGCTTGGCATAGATTTAAACAGCCCTGATATAAAGAAAAAATCCAAGGCTGCTAATTTTCGTTTTTACGGCGCGCCGCATGGAATCTTCCTTTTCCAAGATTCATCTCTCAATGCATGGTCTATATTTGATGCATGGCTTTTTGCCCAGAGCCTCATGCTTGCAGCCCGCTCACACGGCATTGGCACAGTGCCTCAGGCGTTTCTTACTGACTATTCGTCCGAAATAAAGCAATTTCTCGGAATCCCTAACACAAAGAGGCTTGTCCTCGGCGTCTCAATCGGCTATCCTGATATGGAGAATCCGATTAACACTTACAGAACTACGAGAGTGGATACAGGCAAGATACTCAGGTGGGTTGAGTGATTAGGTTAATATTAATTTACAAACCGATAAAAATCATATATATTAAAACTATTCGGGACGGTCGGAGGAAGACATGAAAAAAATTGTAATTCTCTTGGTTCTTTTGTTTTCTTTTGTAGAGGCGGATGCTCAGGAAAAAAGGATTGCTGTTTTGCCTTTTAAAAACCTGATGCAGAAACAGGATCTTAACTGGCTGTCTGAAGCGATTCCCGAAACAATTACAGCAAAATTAGGCAGCATCAGGGGAGTATCGCTTATTGAGCGGTCTCAATTGGATGCGGCTTTCAAGGAAATGGGATTGCAGAAAGCAGGGGTAGTGGATGAGAAAACTGCTGTTAAGGCAGGTAAAATAGCTGGCGTTGATATAGTTGTCATAGGAGCATTTCAGGTTGTGGGAGACGAGGTTCGCATCACTGCCCGTTTTGTAGAGGTGCAGACAGGAAAAGTACTAAGCACTGCTGATGAAAGGAAGTCATTTCGCGAAATGTATGCACTGCAGGATGCAGTAGCCTTTTCACTCGCAGAGTCTCTGCAAAAAGCGCTTAAGATTGTTGCTACCGGCGCAGAGTCGGAAGATGTTAAAAAGGAGAAACCTGCGGTCGCAAGTTTGCCGCCCGGCAAAGCCTCTGATTATTATTCAAAAGGCTATGATTACAAGTGGAACAAGAAAGACACGGATAAGGCAATAGAATATTATCTTAAGGCTATAAGCATTGACCCGAACCACGAAAATGCTTTGTTTGAATTGGGTTATGTTTATAACGAGAAGGGAGAGTATCGCAAGGCCATTGATTACTACAGCAAAGTTGTGGCTTTAAATCCCAGCGCAAAGGACGCTCTTAACAACATCGGGCTGGCATATTCACGGCTGAATGACCATCAGAATGCAGAGAAGTGGTATGAAAAGTCGCTTGATATTGATCCAAACTATACCCTGGCCCTCAACGGCATGGGACTTGTCATGTGGAAGGCTAAAAAATATAAAGAGGCAGAGGTGTGGTATAAAAAAGCCATTCAGAGCGACCCGAAATATCACATGGCTTACTACAATATGGGAATACTCTACGAAGATATGAAGCAGTATGCAGAAAGCAAGGATTATTACAGAAAGACCATAGAGATCAATCCCGGCTATGTAAATGCAATGATTAATCTCGGCATTATTCTTGAGACTAAAGACAAGAATTTTTCAGATGCGGAGTACTGGTATAAAAAAGCGAGCGAAGCGAGTCCCGACAACTATCTGGTTTATTACAATATGGGATTTCTTTACAGCAATAAAGAGTTCGGCAAGTACGATATAGATCAGGCTATAGGTTATTATCAGAAAGTTACCACAGTAAAACCTGACCACGACCTTTCGTATTTCTATATAGGAAACCTTTACTATGATAAGAAAGAGTATCCCAAGGCGATAACTGCCTATGAAAAGGCAATTCAGCTTTACGGGAAGGATCCTGCTTATCATAATAATCTTGGGCTGGTATATGAAGCCCAGAAGGAATATGCGAAGGCTGAGGGGTATTACAGGGAATCAATCAAAGTTGACCCTTCATACGGAATAGCGTGGGAAAGCCTTGGCTATGCCTTGTATTACCAGGTCAAAGACAATGAAGCCAAAGAAGCATGGAAAAAGGCGGTTTCTCTTGGAAGGATAGGGGCAAAAGACGCCCTTAAAAAATATTACAATATCACGGATGTCCCTGAGAGCGCTGCCCCTCTTCCAACGAACCTGAGCGCTTCCGAATACTACTCAAAGGGCTACGATTACAAGTGGAACAAGAAAGACACGGATAAGGCAATAGAATATTATCTGAAGGCTGTAAGCATTGACCCGAACCACACAAATGCCCTGTTTGAGCTTGGCTATGTTTATAATGAAAAAGGAGAATACAGCAAAGCCATTGAATATTACAACAGGGTTCTGGCGATAGATCCCCGGGCAAAAGACGCCCTTAATAACATCGGACTGTCATACGAAAACCAAAAAGATTACGTGAAGGCTGAAAGTTATTACCGGAAATCGATAGCAGTTGACCCCTCATACGGCCTTGCGTGGGAAAGCCTTGGCTATGCATTGTATTTCCAGCAGAAAGACAACGAAGCCAAAGATGCATGGAAAAAGGCTTCTTCCCTTGGAAGAACCGGGGCAAAAGACGCGCTTAAAAAATATTTCAATATTACTGATTGAAGACTGCTTCATGCCGTCATTGCGAGGGACGAAGTCCCGAAGTAATCTCAAAGGAAAGATTGCCGCGCTTCGCTCGCAATGACAAGAAGGACACCCTGTAGCAAGACAACAGGGAATTATCAGGCAAAACTGAACGGAGAATTTGCGCATGCTTTCTGAAAGGGCAAAAAATATAAAACCATCACCGACACTTGCGATTGATGCAAAGGCAAAGGCAATGAAGGCAGCGGGGGCTGACGTCATTAATTTCGGGGTAGGCGAGCCTGATTTTGACACTCCTGAAAATATTAAAGAGGCGGCCATAAAGGCGATAAGGGATGGCTTTACAAAATACACGCCTGTCGGAGGGATTGACCCTCTTAAAGACGCAATCATAGAAAAGTTCAGGAAAGACAACGGCCTTGAATACTCACGCGAAGATGTGATTGTCTCATGCGGCGCAAAGCACAGCCTCTACAATATTGCGCAGGCGCTTTACGGGAATGGCGATGAGGTTATAATCCCCGCTCCTTACTGGGTTTCCTATCCCGATCAGGTGATTTTAAATGACGCCGCGCCTGTTTTTGTTAAGACATACGAGAAAGATAAATTTGTACTTAAAGCAGACGCCCTTAAATCTCATATAACAAAAAAGACAAAGGCAATAATACTTAATTCTCCTTCAAATCCTACAGGGCTTACCTATGACAGAAAGACACTTGAGGACATAGCATCCATTGCACTGGAGCATAACCTCTATGTGATTTCCGATGAGATATATGAGAAGCTTATCTATGACGGATTTGTGCATACAAGCATCGCATCGCTCGGAAACGAGATAAAGAACAGAACCCTTGTTGTGAACGGGCTTTCAAAGGCATATGCGATGACAGGATGGAGGATTGGTTATACAGCAGGGCCTAAAGATATAATTAAGGCGATGACAAATATACAGAGCCAGTCAACGTCAAACCCCACATCAATTGCGCAGAAGGCGGCTGTTGAGGCATTAACGGGTCCGCAGGATTTTATAAAGACAATGCTTGTGGAATTTGATAAGAGAAGAAAATATCTTGTGTCTGAACTTAATGCAATCCCGGGCATAAGCTGTCTTACTCCTACAGGCGCTTTTTACGCATTTCCTAACACATCAAAATTGTACGGCAGACAGGCTGACGGGAAAAAAATCTCTTCGTCATCCGGCCTTGCGCTCCATCTGCTTGAAAAGGCGAATGTTGCGCTTGTGCCGGGCGATGCATTCGGCGATGACAATCACATAAGGCTTTCTTATGCGACTTCTATGGAGAATCTTGAGAAAGGCGTAAAGAGAATAAGAGAGGCTGTAAGCGGATTAAAATAAATACTTTATCCTGCCTCTGCATAATATAAAAGTTTCAATTCCTGTTGAACAATCCCGCGTGATAATGTTATCTTAAAACAACTTTTTGACGTAAGGACGTAAGGTTTAATAATTATGCTTGTCCGTATGACAGTTGAAGGTTTGTTGTTTGACCCGCGAAGCAGTATGTATATCCTGCTTCTGAAGGACGCTGAAGGTACAGCCACCCTGCCTATATGGATTGGAAAACCGGAGGCAGATTCCATTGCGCTTGCGCTCGGAAAGATTGTAACGCCAAGGCCTTTGACCCACGACCTGATTAAGAATATGGCGCATAATCTTAAGATGAAAATAACAAGGGTTGCAGTTACCGAGATACTTGACAATACATTTTATGCCCTCATCTATCTCAATGACGGCAAGGACGAGATATCAATAGATTCAAGGCCCAGCGATGCAATCGCAGTTGCCCTGAGAGTTAACGCGCCCATCTTTGTTGAAGAAAGCATCATTGAAAAGAGAACCAAGGATGAGCTGGATGAATGGCTTAAAAATCTGAAGCCAGAGGATTTTGGGAATGTGATGTGAGAGAAAAGTTAAGAGTTATAAGTTATAAGTTAAGAGTTTCGGATTTTAATTTTCAACTTTTAACTTTCAACTTCTATGTTACGCAGAACTGAAGGCATTGTCTTAAAAACCATCCCTTTCGGAGAAGCAGACCTCATAGTAACATTTTTAACTTATGATTTCGGCCTTATAAAGGCATTCGCCAAAAGCCCGCGAAAGATAAAGAGCAGGTTCGGAAGCAGCCTTGAACCTCTTACATACTCAAAGATATCATTCTGGGGAAAGGAAGATGCTAATCTCCCCCGCCTGACGCAGTCAGATATAATCCTGCCGTTTAAATCCATGAGAGAGAGGCTGGATTGTTTTTTGAAAGCCTCAGAGATAATCGAGCTTACCGTCAATATGCTTCCGGAGCATGAAGCAAATAAAAAAATATTCACGCTTCTTCTGGATATACTGAAGACAATGGAAAAAGACTGCGCTGCGCTGCACACAGTAATCATGTATAAGGTGAAGTTCCTTGACCTTGCGGGTTATGCCCCGAGGCTTGACGGCTGCGCAAGATGCGGAAAATCAGGATTCAGTTTTTATGTCTCGCACGGTTCCATCCTCTGTGAGAATTGCGCTACAGGTGTGGATTCGCATGTGAAGCTCTCACAGGGGTCTATAAGGCTTTATGAGAGCCTGAGAAAGTGGGACAATTCACTGGCAGGAAGGATAAAACCGTCAGGGAATCTCTTTGCAGAACTTTCGGGAATGATAAACGACCACATAAGACACACCCTCTCAAAGCCGCTGAAATCAGAGGCCTTCTATAATCTCACAAAATAATATCAAAAAGAGTATTTTTAATCCTATGAAGGCAGATGAAATATTTGCTTTTTTACATGAAAGTTATTAATATTTCACAAGTTTCTGAGGAGGTGGTTTTGGCGAAGAAGGCTCCAAAGAAGAATAATAATGTCGTAGACTTGACTCTGCGAGATGTAGCGGCAGCACTTCCCTCTGTATTTTTCAAATCATGCAAAGAAAAACGCATCGCCGTCAAAGTCATCGACCACGGGGGGAATGAGGTGATGGTGGTGAGGGAGATATTTTGAAATGGATGACAAAACCAGAATAGAAAATGTTTTAAAGAAAATATCAAGATTTGATTTCTATATAAATTCCACAAACACTAAGAGTTCTATTATCATAGCTTGGAATGGTACTGTCATTGGGACAATATTTCTAAAATATCATCAGGTTACCAGTTTATATGTTATTCATTTGTGGTCTTGCTATCTTTCAAACGTCTTGCTTGTGTTAATAGGAATAGCGAGTATATTTTCCATAGCTTATGTCTTTGATGTTATTTATCCCTTCTTAAAAGAAAAAGATAACATCAAGAAAGATGAAGATAATGGTAATGGCTCTGAATCGCTTTTTTTCTTCGGTTCTATAGCAAAACTATCCTGCAAAAAATACATTGAAAAAGAAAAAAAGACAGAGGAAAAAGATGTATTGGAAGATGTTTTAGAGCAATCTCATATATTGGCAAAAGGACTATTTGACAAAATGAATAACTTAAGATTAAGCATCAATGCTATTAAGTTTCAGCTTTTCTTAATTTGTCTTCTAATAATCCTAAAAGGAGTAATTTTCTACTAACAAATGAACAATAGAAAACCATTCTCACTAAAATGGGTGCCAGGTTTTTACAAGACCATTACCAATAGATTAAAAATGCAAAAAGTCTTATTACGCGTTCGGATAAGAAATATTACAGATGGTCTTACTATGCCTGAGATTACAAATGTACCTATTGGAAGTGGGAAACGAATGGAGGCTGCGATTTTATTTTTTGACCTTAAAGACTTTACATCAATTACATCTAAGCTCAAAAATGAACAGGTTCTTTATATGCTCAATACCATAATTCCACAGATGATGCACGTCGTAAAACGCTGGAGAGGTGAGATTGAAAAAAACACTGGCGATGGAATTATGGCAATTATTGGCACCGAAACGAGAGACAGCTTTTTAATTGCAAGAGATGCGATAGAAACAGCTATGGCAATGCGATATATAATGTTGAATGCTATTCAAGCCAACTTCATTGAGAAAGGTATTCCTTTTCTTAATTTTCGGATCGGCATAGATATGGGTGAAGTGTTAATTTCAAGGATAGGCATTGACGGTACTAATCACCTTGTTGTTATCGGTGATGCAGCTAATCGAGCTTCTAAACTACAGGGATTTGCGTCATCAAATGGTATTGTGCTTGGAGAAAATATGTACAGCAATCTTCATTCCTTGCTTCAAGGATATTGCAATGAAGAAAAACACGAAGACTGGAAATGGTCATACACTCAGCCAGAAAAGCCTTATAGGTTTTTCTCGTTCAATCTGGATTTTGCGGAGCCTTCTGAGTGGGTCAAAATAATAGCCCGATTGAAATACTTATAGGAAAAAACAGAATATGTCCCTTGCTGTTGATGAACCTATCCTGAAATCTCGGCTCGGATATTGGTAAGATATAGACAGAGAATTTGAAGGAGGCGAAGGCGGAAAATGAAAAAACAATCCAAAAGAACAACTGTGCTGACGCGTGAGCAAGTAATTTCAATCCTGAAAAAAGAACTGCCCTATCTGAAAGACAAATACGGCGTTGAAAGAATTGTCCTGTACGGCTCGTTCGCAAAAGACAGTCAGAAGAAAAAGAGCGATATAGATATCCTTGTAGACCTCCATAAAACTCTGGGATTGGAGTTCGTTGCACTCGCCGACACGCTTGAAGAAAAATTGGGGAGAAAAGTTGACGTTGCAACGTTTGAGCATTTCAAGAGGAGTTTTCATAATCCAAGGTATAGACATATTGCAGAAGATATTAAAAAGAGCATGATTTATGTCTAAGAAACGAAGAGACAAGGATTTTCTCGGAGATATTAATGAGGCGATAAATCTGATCAGTCTCTACACGAAAGGGCTGACCTATCGGAAGTTTCTTGAGGACAGGAAGGCGCAGGATGCTGTAGTTCGCAATCTTGAGGTAATTGGAGAGGCATCGAAAAACATAGCAGCAGCGTTCAAGGCTAAATATCCTGATGTCCCATGGAAGAAGGTCGCCGGATTAAGGGATAAACTCATTCATTTCTATTTTGGCATCGATTATAAGATTATCTGGAGCATCGTAAAAAAAGAACTCCCAAAGTTGCGTAAGCAGGTAAAAGAGATTTTAAAGCAGGAAGCCGATTAGCCATACCGCTTGCAGTTGATGAACGCTCATAAACGATTATTTGTTTGTATCTGAAGCTGCTAAAAATATTTACATCTCCACCAGCAGCCCCCTGTGTGTGAAAAGCAGATAGGCTTTTGATTTCAGCGAAAGGATTTTGCCTGCCGCTTCCTTGTAGATATCCATCTGAAACCTGTATTTTTCTGAGAGTAAAGGCATATCTTCATCTTTTACTGGAAATGTCTTGTAGTCATAAATTACGGCAGTATTGTTTTCAATGATTATCCTGTCAATTCTTCCCCTGAAAACAGCACTGCCTTTCTGAAGGATAAACGGCAGTTCCGCAAATGAATTTCCACGGGGCAGAATTATATTATTTAGGTGTCCGTTTACTTTCAGCGACTGAAAATCAGTAAGCACAATACCGCTGAGTTTCTGAATATCCTCGTCAGAAAGGAATTCATTTTTCAGCAGTGAGAGAGTTCTTTCATTTAAGCCTTCCGGCGTCAGAATTCCCTTTGAAAGCTCTTCAAACAGCCTGTGAAAAATCCTGCCGAGAATAACCCATTCTTCGCCGTGAGTTATCCGTATGTCCAAGTCCTCTGTAACGTCTCTCCATTTTACATCTGTCGTAAAAGTCAGCGGTTCTGTGAATACATGCTCCTGTGCAGTAAATCTTGGAGCATGAAGATCAGCACGAGAGGGAAGGGAAGCAGAATAAAGTTTCTCTATCTCCGCCTCGGTAAGTATTTCAAAGAAATCAGTTTTGCTGTTTATTTTTCTATTCTTTAGTACGTCAAAATTTTCTGTGAGATACGCAAGCCTTCCTGCAGGAGATTTCTCTTTGTTCAGAACTCCGAGCATGCACAGAAAATCCCTGGCCCTTGTAACAGCCACGTAAAAAAGGCGTTTCCCTTCCTCAAGTTCTTTTTCCTTTCTTCGTGCGAACCCTGCGATATTTTTCCTCTTTGCAGAATCTTCTTCATAAGCAATTGAGATACTGCTGCCTTCCTCGTCAATGACAATTGAACTGCTCCTCGGGGTATCCGGCTCGTCAAGAGACGGGAGGAATACCATAGGGAACTGAAGCCCTTTTGCGGCATGTATTGTCATTATTTTTACTGCGTTCATGCCCTCGGTGTTTATATTTGCCTTTGGCTCATCCCCATCCCTTGCCTTGATGAGTTTCTCCCGTATCTCAAGCACTGAAAACCCTGCTGATTCGTAGGACTCAATGAGCTTTATAAATTTCTTTATGTTAGCCTGCCTCTGTTTTTCCCTGTAGTGTTTCCAGCCTTCTGTCTCTGTGAGCGCCTCTTCAAGTATTATTGCAAGCGGCGTGCTTCTTGATTTCTCTATCCAGCTATGAAGCATCCTGAATATCCCTGAGAATTCCAGTTCAGCCTGAAGTTTATTTATGAGAGGCTGGTTGTTTTCTCTACGAGTCGGTAGGCCAGCAATCAGATTTAAGAGGGTTTCATAATCAATTTCGAACAGCGGGCTTCTCAGCACGCAGAAAAGGCTGTAGTCATCATGAGGGTCAATAATTAAAGAAAGGAGTTCCCGCAGCAAAGCAACCTCCGGTTCGTCATAGAACCCGATGCCTTTCACCACAATAAAAGGTATATGCTCTTTTCTCAGTGCGCTCTCAAATAATGTGAGGTGAGTCCTCTTTCTTAAAAGCACTGCCATGTCTCCGAAGGCGCAGGGCCTTTTCTTGTCTCCGTCGGATATTTCATATATGCCTGCAAGGGATTTGATTCTTTTTGCCAAGGCAGACGCTTCTTTTGTGCGGCTTTTCTTGGTGTTGTCTCCTGCTTCTGCAAGCGCAAGCTCGACCCTTCCTTCTCCTTTCCTTGTTGCCTCAAAATGCGCGTATCTGGTCTGCCATGTCTCATGAAGGGCAGGAGGCATGAGTTTCTCAAAGAGGGCGTTTGCAAAGTTTATGATTGCAGGCAGGCTCCTGAAATTTTCTTTTGCTTCTTCAAAGTGATATTCATTGCCGAGCCATTCGGAAAGCCTGCTTTTTGCTTCTTCAAACACGCCTGCGTTTGCTCCCCTGAAGAGATAGATTGACTGCTTATCGTCTCCGACAAGGAATATCGTAGGAGTTTTCCCTCTGCTTCTCTTTGATCCAAGGCCCGAGCGCCATTCTTCTGTGAGTTTGTCTATAATCTGCCACTGGATTGAATTTGTATCCTGAAACTCATCAACGAGTATATGGTCTGTATGCTCGTCAAACGAATAGAGGATGTTTTGCCATTCAGGGTGGCTGGCAAGCGCCTCGTATGTCATGATCTCAAGGTCGTCAAAATCAAGGAGATGGCGTTCAAGTTTTTTGTTTTTATATTGTTCAAGGCATTGTGAGTAGAGTTTAAGAATTCTTTTTTCTTCTGAAAATCCCCCCTCGCCCCCCTTTGACAAAGGGGGGATGGGGGGATTTTTCTCATTTTCTGTGGACCTCAGCAGCAGTTCCGACACGGGTCTTTTTGCATACAGCGTATTGAGGATTGAAAATACCTTATCCCAGCCCTTAATCCCCCTGTCTTTCATCATGTCAAAGAACAGCGCAGGCTTGTCTTTTTCTTCCATCACGCATTCATAAACGGCCTCTGACCAGAGGAGCGACGCCTCAAACTCATCCATGACATCAAGCGAAGGGTCTACTCCGAGTTCTATCGAAAAACGCTTTAGCAGTTTAAGGCAGAATGCGTGGATTGTTGATATTCTCATCAGCGGCATCTTTTCTTTAATCATGAGGAACAGGCCGGGATTTTCCCTTTCAAGGATGTTAAAGATTCTTTCCTTCATCTCCGCCGCTGCCTTTTCCGTGAAGGTGATGCAGAGGATTTTTTCTATCTCAGAGCCGTCAAGGAGAAGGCTTATATACCGCCTTGCCAGCTTTTCTGTTTTGCCGGAGCCTGCAGGCGAGGAGATGATTACGCTTTTTTGGGTGTCAAGATAGCTGTTCATGTTTGTCCTCAGAATAACACAGGGAGATTTTTGCTTGCAATGCCATTCATGTAAAAAGGATTTGCACACTTCGGGTTTTGGTGGTATTCTCAGGTAAGGAGGATGAATGAAACAGGGCTGGAGAAATTCTGAAAGATATAACTGTCGGAGGCTTTTTTGATTCCCATTATTCTCTTTCTCCTGTCAATTGGGCTGCAGTTGGCAGCGGCTGTGTCGGCCCTTCTGCTAATACGGATAACAGGCAGAAAGCTTGCGTGGATTTTCCTTTCTCTGGCTATGGCGCTTATGACATCACGCCGTATTCTATCCTTTGTTTCTTTTCTAATTGAGGGCCGGACAATAACTTTCGACCTGCCTGAAGTCATTGCCCTGATAATTTCTGCGCTCATGCTTGCAGGAGTCCTTCGCATCAGAACTTATTTTCATTCTATACGGACGGCGGAGAAAGCGCTGAGAGAAAGTGAAGAACGCTATAGAATCCTCTACGATAATGTCCCTACCATGAACTTTACTCTGGATACCTCCGGGAATGTGGTCTCACTCAACCAGTTTGCAGTAGGAGAGTTGGGGTATCAGCCTGAGGAGTTGATAGGCCGGCCGGTGCTTGACATCTTCTATGACGAGGACAAGCCCGCGCTTCTGAAACAGTTCGGAGAGGTTCTGCAAAATCCCGGCAGAGCTTATGGATGGGAATTTCGCAAGGTTCATAAAGAGGGTCGTATTGTCTGGGTAAGAGAAATCGCCTGCACCGCAAAGGATCAGAAAGGCGATATAGTTGTACTTGTTGCATGTCAGGACATCACCGAACGCAGGAAACTCGAAGAACAACTCCGCCATATGCAGAAGATGGATGCAATAGGACAGTTTGCCGGAGGCATTGCGCATGACTTCAACAATATCCTTACAGCGATAGTTGGCTACGGACATATCGCACTGATGAAGATGGCAGCAGACGACCCGCAGCGTTTGAACATAGAGCATATGCTTAAAGCGGCGGACAGGGCGGCTCACCTTACGCAGAACCTTCTCGTTTTAAGCAGAAAGCAGATAATGGATAGGAAGCCTGTGGACCTGAACGGGATAATAAGGATGGTTGAAAAGCTTTTATTGAGGATTATAGGAGAGGATATAAAGGTTGAAACGATATTGCATGAAGGGGCCATAGATGTCTTTGCCGATTCCGGGCAGATAGAGCAGGTATTAATGAACCTTGCCACAAATGCCAGGGATGCCATGCTCCGAGCAGCTCGGAGGACCTTTACCATTGCAACAGAAGTAATAGAACTTGACAATGAATTCATAAAGATTCACGGGTACGGCAACCCCGGCGCATACGCACTTATAACAGTAACGGATACAGGCACAGGCATGGATGAGGCGACAAGAGAAAGAATATTTGAGCCGTTCTTTACGACAAAGGAGGTCGGGAAAGGCACAGGGCTGGGGCTTTCAATAGTGTATGGTATAATCAAACAGCACGACGGTTATATTAATTGCTATAGTGAAATAGGCAAGGGCACGGCATTAAAGATATATCTTCCTGTGTTTAAAACAGCAGCAGTTAAGGAAGTAAAGCCGGCAGAAACTGTTGGTATTCCTTTATCACGCGGAACAGAGACAATTTTGCTTGCAGAGGATGAAGCATCAGTCAGAAGACTCATCAGGGATGTGCTTAAAGAGTCAGGATATAAAGTCATAGAGGCGGTTGACGGAGAGGAAGCGGTGAGTAAATTTATGGAAAACAAAGATGCGATTGATCTTCTCCTGCTTGATGTTGTAATGCCTAAGATGAGCGGCAGAGAAGCATACGAGATAATCAAAAAGGTAAAGCCTGATATAAAACTGCTTATGACAAGCGGTTATTCAGCAGATTTCATCAGCAAAAAGGGAATAATTGAAGAGGGGTTGAACTTTTTAGCAAAGCCCATGTCTCCGGCAAATCTTCTGAAGAAGGTAAGAGAGGCGCTGGATAAATGAGGAATAAAGATAGTTACAGGGTTATTGCTCAGGCATGTGCAGTGTCAACAGCAGGCATCGGATTCATTGCGATAATCGGCTGGCTTACAAATCTATGGCTGCTTCACAGTATCAGGCCTGATTATATTCCCATGGCGCCCAGCACTGCATTGGCATTTATCATTATGGGCAGTTCATTATTTGCATCCGCACGCTGGGGCGCGCATCATCTTGCAATCCTGTTCTCAAAAGTAGCCGCTGTTGTTATTGCTGTTTTTGCGCTGCTGATGCTTATCCAGTTTTCCCTCGGCACAGATTTCGGAATTGAAAAACTGCTTGCCGGTGAATCAGGGACCTTGCGCGGTTTTCCCACAGGCCGTATGTCACCTGTCACAGCTTCGGCCTTTCTTTTATCAGGATGGTCCCAGTTGTTTCTGCTTTGTATTCCTCAAGCGCCGAAATCCGGACGGTATCTTGTCGTTGTAATGGCAACCGGGGTTTTGATAATAGGGCTTGCAATCTTGACCAGTTATTTGTTTGAAGCGCCTTTGCTTTATGGAGGAGCCGTAATACCGGTAGCCATGCCGACGGCTATTGCATTTGTGCTGTTGGGTTCGGGGCTGTTTGCCGCTGCAATGCCATATTTGTCCTTGTCTGTCTCAGGGGCTGATGTCTTGATTCGCACCATGCCAATATTCCACGGCCGCTATTTACCTTCGGCAGTTGTGGGCCTAACAGGGGTTCTAACATCCATTACCACATATGGCATTATCCACAAAAACAGGTCCTTTGAAAGCGCCCTGTTTGTTTTATCTGCGGGTCTGCTGTTTACAGCGCTGTTGACATTATATCTGCTAACGACGGAAAGATACGCGATAGCGTTGAAAGAATCCCTGGCCGAGCGTGATAAACTCATCTCTGAACTTCAGGATGCCCTTGCCAGAATAAAAACATTAAGAGGTTTTGTCCCCATTTGTTCTTATTGCAAGAAAATCAGAAATGATAAAAACTACTGGGAACATCTTGAAGCATATATAAGCGACCGTTCAGAGGCGGAATTCACCCACAGCATATGCCCTGAATGCGCAGAAAAGGCAATGGCGGAATTTTCGCAAATGAAAAAAGATAAAGAGAAAACAGAAGAAGCATAGAAAATTGTTACAAAAGGGGGACGGAATAGATGAAGGCTGTAGAGATAAAAAATGGCATATACTGGGTTGGGGCAATAGACTGGGCTGTAAGGGATTTTCACGGGTATGTAACGCCTCGCGGCACAACCTATAATAATTACCTGATAATGGATGATGAAATAACGCTTCTGGATACAGTTAAATATGATTTTGCAGATATCACAATTAAAAACATAAAATCAGTTGTCGAGCCTTCCAGGATAAAGAACATAATTATCAACCATATTGAAAATGACCATGCCACAAGCATTGACAGGATTATGGATTTTACGCCTGATGCAACAATCTGTATTACGGAAAAAGGCAGAAAGGGACTTGAAAGGTTTTTTGATTTGTCAAAATGGAATGTAAAGGTTGTAAAAACCGGGGACACATTAAATATAGGAAAAAGGACCTTGCTATTTTTGGAAACCCCGATGCTCCACTGGCCTGATTCTATGATGACTTATATTAAGGAAGACAGGGTGCTTGTCAGCCAGGACGCATTCGGTCAGCATATCGCATCAACAGCGAGGTTTGATGACGAATATGTGACCTGCGAGTCCATATCAGAGCTTGAAGATGCGGTCATTGATTATTATGCAAATATCCTTATGCCGTTCGGACAACTTATAAAAAATAAGATTGCAGAGGTACAGAAACTTGGATTGGAGATTGATATGGTCGCTCCTGATCACGGAATAATCTGGAGGGCAAATCCTCAGAAAGTTTTGCAGATGTATCTCGATATGGCAGGCGGCAAGGCAAACGAGAGCGTTGCAATCATATATGACACCATGTGGCACAGCACAGAGCATATGGCGCTGCCCCTAATGCAGGGCCTAAAGGATGAAGAGGTTGAGTGCAAGGTTATAAAGCTAAGGTCAACACCAATGAGCGTTGCAATCAAGGAGTTCTGGAAATCGAGAGGGTGCCTTATCGGAACGCCTACATTAAATAATCTCATGTTCCCGTCTGTTGCTGAGTTCTTAACGCATCTGAGAGGGCTGAGACCAAAAAACAGGATCATCGGAGCATTCGGAAGTTATGGCTGGGGCGGAGGGGCAGTAAAAGAGGTTTATGAGGAATTTAAAAAAATGGGACTTGAGGCAGTTGAACCGGGCCTGCAGGTTGTTTATAAGCCGTCAAGCGAAGATGAGAGCAGGTGTTATGAATTCGGAAGAGATTTTGCAAGGAAGATAAAAGAATATCATAAAAAATTTGAGTAATCTAATACAAACGCATTAAATGCCGTTACATTGTCATTGCGAGCGACCAGCGGGAGCGTGGCAATCTTAAGTATAATTTGCAAGATTGCTTCGTTGCTTCACTCCTCGCAATGACACTTTACTTAAGGCGTTTGTATTAATAATGGAGGAGGAAATATGTCAGTCTGGAAATGTACGGTATGCGGTTACGAATATGATGAGGCAGTAGAGGGGACTCCTTTTGAACAGCTCCCGGATGACTGGAAATGTCCTGTGTGCAATGCGCCCAAGGACGCCTTTGAAAAAATAAGATAAATAAGGAGTATGTGCAGGCAATTTTTGAAAAGCGAAATAATAAAACTTTTATCAGATAAAAAATATGGCGCTCTGATGAAACTGCCGCTTAGCAATGGCAGGCTTCTGAGCACACTTATCTCGCTCACCTATGACAGAAAAAGCATTATCAGTTGCCGCGCCATAGAGGCTTTCGGCATTGTATCAAAAGAGATAGCAAAGACAAAACCGGAAATTGTGAGGAACGCTGCCGGACGCCTGCTCTGGATGATACGGGACGAGTCAGGAGGAATCGGCTGGAGTTCTCCTGAGATGCTCGGTGAGATTGTAAGGAACAACCCCGAGTTGTTTTCAGATGTTGCGCCTGTGATAATGTCTTTCCTGGATGAAGAGATGCTGGCATCAGGAGTGCTGATTGCAGCCGGAAGGATAGGGGAGGTTAATGCTGAACTTATTGCTCACGCAATTCCGCTTATCCTTTCTTATCTTCAAAATCCCGAACCGCTGCTCAGAGGCCTTGCAGCATGGGCGCTCGGCAGGATGAGGGCCTCTCAGACTGAACCGGAACTGGAAAAACTTAAAAACGATGACAGGCTCATTGCAATTTATGAAGATGGAGAGCTGAAAGAAAAAACCATCGGGCAGATTGCACAGGAAGCGATACTTTCTATCTCAGAGTAAGCCCCTCGTCTGCATATTTAACAATAGGCGAAAGGAAAAATTCTATTATCCTTCTTTTGTTAGTTTTCACCTCAACCGATACAGCCATTCCCGGCGAGACATGTATCTTTTTGCCGTCAACGGCAATGTATAATTTTTCCATCTCAACTTTTATTTTATATACCGGGCCCAGCTTTTCATCCTCAAAGGCATCGGGGCTTATGGATACAACCCTTCCCTTGATAGTCCCGTATTTCTGGAACGGGAAAGTATCAAGTTTGATTTCTGCTTCCTGATTTGTTTTTAAAAACCCGATGTCTTTGTTTAAGGCCATTGCTTCTATTACAAGGGGCGTTCCATCGGGAACAACAGTGACAATCGGCTGGGCAGGCGTTACCACTCCGCCGATGGTGTATGACGCCAGTCCGTGAACCGTCCCGCTTACCGGAGAGCAGAGCTTTTCAAGCTCGTATCTCTTTTTCGCCTTGACTGTCTCTCCTTCAATCGCAATGATATTCTTTTCCTTTTCTACAATATCGGTCAGCAGCGCCTTTTCGCGCTCTTTCTTCAATGTCTCAAGATTCTTTTTTGCCTCTTCAAGGCTGTCTATCGCCTGCTTTACGATCTTTTTCTGCGCTTCAAATTCATTCACGGTCGTATGGAATTCCTTCTGTTTTTCCAGCAATTCCATCCTTGCGATAAAATCCTTCTCATAAAGTTTCCTGTATGCGGCCTCCTGCTCTATTAATATTGCGGATGTCTTCTCCAGTTTGTTCAGGATTGCCTCTGACGCCTGTAAAGCGCTCTCTTTTTGCGCAATGACAAGACGCAATGCCTCTTCTCTTGTCTTATATTCCGATTCCCTTGCATCTTTGAGCTGTTTCTGTAATGGCGAAAGGCTAATGGCTAAAGGCGCACGGTTTCCGGTCTTTTGCTTTTCCCCTTTTACCTTTTGCCTTTCGCCCTTTGCCGGTTCTTGCCCTTCTCCATTTAGCTCCTGAATAAGTCTCTCTCTGTCAGTTTGATATATTGACAATGCCTTTGCACTGCTTTCCATATCCGCTTGCTTGATTGTGGGGTCCAGCTCTATCAGCAATTGCCCCTCTTTCACCATCTGCCCCTCCTGCACATGGATAGCCTTTATCACTCCTATTTCCATAGGCTGTATGACTTTAACTCTTCCGTCAGGGATGACCTTCCCGCGTGCAACTGCAACCTCATCAACTTTTCCGAAATAGGACCAGACAAAAGCCGCGATGGTAAGCGTAAAAATTAACCATATCAAGGCCCTTCTGACAGGAGATGGAGGTGTTGTCTCTATCTCAAGCGCAGGAGGCAGAAATTCACATTCAAGATTGTCATTTTTAAAATGATTTTTTAGCCGTTTAAGCATCTGATAACCACCTTCAATTGTCTCACATTGTTAGTTGTCATTGCGTTCATCTTCTTCTGTCATTGCGAACGATTTTTTGTCATTGCGAGTCCCGATTTGTCGGGGCGAAGCAATCTCTCATTCCAACTACGAGATTGCTTCGTCGCTGCACTCCTCGCAATGACAGAAGAAGGGGTCTCACTCCTCGCAATGACAAATTAAAGAGTCCCGTTAGTTTCTGTCATTGCAATTTTTTGTCATCACTGCATCCCTTTTTTTCCCATCATTGCGTCACCCTTCTTTTGTCATTGCGAGCAAAGCGAAGCAATCTTCATTTGTCGCCCAGGGCAGGCTCCGGTGAAGCAATCTGACACGAAGTGTCATTCTGAGGCGAAGCCGAAGAATCTCAATGGGATGAGACCCTTCGCTACTGCTCAGGGTGACTGCTTTGCAGTCAGATTGCCGCGGGCTTCGCCCTCGCAATGACAGGCAGAGGACCACCAATTCCCCCTCTTCACCCGCCAGAGGCGGGCAAGCCCATTCACCGATTCACCCTTGTCTTTTTTCCCTTTAACCCTTCCTCTTTTCCCTATCATCTATAGCCTCTCGCCTTTAGCCTATTGCCCGCCTTTATTCCCCCATCGCCTGCTTACTGTATAAATAATGATATAATCCCTGCCTGCCAAGCAATTCCTCATGGCTTCCTGATTCAATCAGCTCGCCTTTGTCAATAACCATTATCTTATTGGCATGTCTTAATGTTGAAAGCCTGTGAGCTATTATTATCACAGTCCTTCCCTGACACATCTTCTTCATATTGTTCTGTATTATACTCTCGGATTCGTAATCAAGCGCGGAGGTTGCTTCATCAAATATCAAAAGCCTCGGATTCGTAAGGAGCGCCCTGGCTATCGCTATCCTCTGCCTCTGTCCTCCCGACAATGATGTGCCTCTTTCTCCAACCATAGTGTCATATCCTTCAGGGAGTTCAAGAATAAAATCATGCGCGCCTGCCAGATTAGCAACCTTAACCACATCTGACATATTCGCAGAGGGATAATGTATCGCTATATTGTCTCTCACGCTGCCGTTGAAAAGGAAATTCTCCTGAAGCACAACTCCTATCTGACGCCTGAGCCACGCAGGGTCTGCAAGCGATATGTCAATTCCGTCTATGAGAATCTTGCCTGATTCAGGGATATAAAGCCTCTGCATAAGTTTTGCGAGTGTGCTTTTCCCTGAGCCGCTTCTGCCGACAATGCCTATGGTCATGCCCGGCTCTATATTAAATGTAATATTCCTCAATATCTCGGAGCCGTCAACCCTGTATCTGAATCTCACGCCCTCAAGCCTCACATCTCCTTTGATGGCCGGAAGCCTGGCCTTTGAAGTATCCATTGCAGGCTCAGGTTTTGTATTGAATATATCGCCGAGCCTCTTTATGGAAATTCCTGTCTGCTGAAATTCCTGCCACATCTGAACAAGCCTGAGCACCGGGTCGCTCACCCTTGCTGAAAGCATCTGGAACGCAATCAACTGCCCCACTGTCAAATTCCCCTCTATCACAAGATGCGCTCCGACCCATAAAATCACCAGATAAGACGACCTGTTGATCAACTGTCCTATTGCGCCGGCAATTCCTGATAACTGATATGTCTTAAAACTGGCTCTGATATAGCTTGAAAGAAGCCCTTCCCACTTTTTCTGGGCGGCAGGCTCCAGCGCAAAGGACTTCACTGTCTGAACTCCTGAAACGGCCTCAACGAGATAGGACTGGGCGTCCGCCCCTCTGTTGAACCTTTCATCAAGCCTGTGCCTGAGCATCGGCGTTACAATCGCAGAGAGTCCTGCAAATAACGGCAGCGCTGCCAGAGCAACCAAAGTTAATGTTGTGCTGTAAAAGAACATGACTGCTATGAACACAACCATGAACATCACATCAAGCACAGACGTCAACGGCGCTCCTGTAAGGAAATGCCTTATATTCTCAAGCTCTCTTACTCTCGCAACAGTATCGCCAACCCTTCTCACCTCAAAATATCTTAAGGGCAGGGCCAGGAGATGTTTGAACAGCCTTGTGCTGAGAGTAACATCTATCTTGCTTGTGGTATGTGTAAAAACATAGGTCCTCAGTATGTTTAACAAAGCCTCAAACAGGGCTATGGCTATAAGTCCGATTGCAAGCACATCAAGAGTAGTCAAGCCCCTGTGCACAAGGACTTTATCAATGATTACCTGTGTGAATATGGGCGTGACAAGCCCGAATATCTGAAGTACGAGGGATGCTATCAACACCTCTGAGAGCGGTTTCCTGTATTTCCATATTGAAGGGATAAACCATTTGAGCCCGAAGAACTCCTCGGATTTCAGAAAAGCAAATCCACGATGAGATAGAAGAATAATTTTGCCCTTTGCATTGGCTAAAGGCGAAGGGCTAAAGGCTAAAGGTTTTTCCCTTTCGCCTTTTTCTGTTTCCCTTTTGCCATTCGCCATTTGCCCTTCGCCTGCCCAAAGGGCTACAAACTCATCTTTCTTCAAAATCCTTGGCTTATTCTCAGCCGGATGAAGTATCAGTAATTGCTCATTCTCTATCTTGGCAAGGATAACATATTGTTTTTCGCTGGTAGCTGATGGCTGATTGCTGACAGCTGAATGCATTTCCACTATCATCGGCAATGGCAGCTTCTGAAGCCTTTCAAATTCCACATCTGCCGCCTTTGCTTTAAAACCCAGTTCCTTTGCAGCCCTTAGAATATCGGTTTCATTCATGCCGTCATTTCCAATGGCAAAAACATGCTTAATCTGTTCGGCATCTGCCGCAACTCCGTGAAACTTCGCAATCATCACAAGGCAAGCCAAACCCGTATCAAGCTTGGGCTGGCTGTCCTTTGTTTGAGAATTTGTGTTTATGTTTTCTGTCATAGCAATTAAGCCTTCAGCTTCCAGCTATCAGCTTTCTGTCATTGCGAGCCCTTTCCCTCTTGTCATTGCGAGCCCTTTCCCTCTTGTCATTGCGAGCGGAGCGAAGCAATCTCTCATTCCAACTACGAGATTGCTTCGTCGCTGCACTCCTCGCAATGACAGAAGAAGGGGTCTCACTCCTCGCAATGACAAATCCTTATTTACAGATTCACACATTAACCTATTCACCATTCACCGTTAAATACTCTTTGAGTGTTATTATCCTTATACCCTTATACTCCTGCAGTTTCAGCATCTCTTTATCGCCTGTCACAATAATATCGGCATCCCCGCTCAAGGCACATTCAAGGATGCGGTTATCAGGGACATCCCTCAGAATATTTATTTTTTCAGTCGGATAGACCATCTCGGAAAGGTCGGCAAGATTTACGGCAACACGAGCCAATTCCTCTTTTTCACGGCTGAACTTTGCGGATAGAACCGACAGAATTTCGTTTATGATTTCACGCGAGATTATTAATGTGTCTGAGCCTTCAAGTATCTTAAGAACTGCGGCCTCTGCCTGACTGCCCTGTATTATAAGGGCCGAGATAAATATATTTGTGTCAAATACAACCCTCACCTTTTAATATATCTCTGGAGATCCTTTTCGTTAAGAATCCCCTTTTCCTTTGCCTTTTTGCTCCAGTAGTTCTGCATCTGAACGAATTCGGTTTTCAGCCTGGTCTTCTTAACAAGTCTCAGCGCATCCTGAACGACCGCGCTCAGTGTCTTGCCCTCCTCAGATGCCATGTTCTCGGCGTCTCTTGCAAGTTCGGGAGGAAGCGATATTGTTTTCCTCAGCAAGGTTTTTCCCATTTCCCGTTTGCCTTTCGCCATTAGCCCTTTGCCTATCTTCATTTCCTTTCACCCCTTCACCTTTAAGCTGCCTTCTCCCAATACTGCGCCAGCACCGCCTGCGTCTCCTGCGGTTTCTGCTGGATTGCCTCTGTCCAGCTCATGCCGTTGTCTGCAGAGAACGATGCCATTGCCTGTATAAGCAGTTCGACCCTCCTGTCATCGAGGTGTCTTCCGTCCGCGGTCCTGAATTCATCTATCAGATATTCTTTCTCGTCTTTCCCTTTAGTCTTTTGCCCTTTGCCATTCGCCTTTTGCCATTCGTCTTTCCAACCCCAGTCTTCTATTGTAATTTTGTCTGTGCCTCCATTGATCATGACTTCAAGGCCGCTGCCGGAGCGGGAGAATATCAGGTCGAGAGGATTTACGTCGAATTTTACTATGTCGTTGTCATTGCCCCAATCGCATTCATCCCTGTCCCTATCGCCTATTGCCCCTTGCCCATCGCCTGCCTTTATTGTGTCGTGTATTGTGTCGTGCCCGTCTCCACTATTGAAGAGGATGGTGTCCTTGCCTTTGCCTGCGTAGATGGTGTCGTTACCCCTGCCTCCTATCAGTGTGTCTTTGCCTTTTCCGCCGTATAGGATGTCGTTTCCATTTCCGCCGTCAAGCAGATCATTCCCCTTATCTCCATAAATAATGTCGTTGCCCTGTTCGCCATACAATTTGTCATCGCCTTTTTCTCCGTATATGGTGTCGTTGCTTAGTCCTGCATAGACGATGTCGCCGCTTTTGCCTGCGTAGATTGTGTCGTCATGCCGTCCTGTGCGGATGACATCGCTTTTCTTTGTGCCGTAGGTGGTTTTCTGTTCTATGACAAGATCATCCGCATTAAAGGCGCTTCCATTGGCGAAGTTTATTGTTTCAACTGGAATGGTTCCATCAGGATTGAGGGTGATGTCTATGCCTTCTGATGTTTCGCTGCCTTCTGTATCAAGCAATCTAAGATGCGCTACTCCTTGCTCTATGCGGATGATTGTGTGGTCAAAGTCAATGCCTGTTCCCATTGTAATTGTATCTGTGCCTGATGTGTCGCTGAGAGCGTCTAACCCGTCACCGATATTATATGTATAGGCATCATCTCCACTGTCTCCGTTGAGGATGTCATTGCCAAGACCGCCTGTGATTATATCATTGCCTTCTCCTGCGTTAATTGTGTCGTCTCCGCTTCCTGCATCAATCACATCATCCCCATCACCGGATAAAATAATATCGTTACCTTCAAAAGCAGTTATTCTGTCAACAACGTTGGTGCCGGTAATGGTGTCATTGCCTGCGGTTCCGGCGAGGTCAAAACCTCTGTCTATCAACTGGCTGTAGGTAAGGGTTGTTCCGTCAGCGAATGTAAATGTCTCCACCGCGTGCGTTCCATAAGCATCGTTAGGGTCAAAGTTCTCGATATGAATTTCATCACCGTCATTTCCAACCTTGATAGCCAGAGAGCCGAGACTCAGGCTCAATGAATCCGGGGTAATGCCTTCGCCGAATAGCAGGGTGTTGCCTTCATCTGCCGATGCAGTATCGGTTATCGTGTCAACGCCGTCTCCTGCATTGAAGATGTAGGTGTCGTCGCCTGCGCCTCCGTTTAAGGTGTCATCGCCTTTTCCGCCGGTGATGGTGTCATTGCCGCCGTTCGTATTGACGATGTCGTTGCCGCTTTTTGCATTAATCACATCGTCCTTTGCGCCGGTATTGATCACATCATCCCCTTCTGTGCCGGGGTCAAGCAGGTCTGCAAGCGCAATCTGTGCGCCGTCGGCGAATTGCACTGTGCGGACATTCGGATTGTTCCGGTCAAAATTGAGCAGTTGAATCCTATCGCCTATAGCCCCTTGCCCATTGCCTATGTCAATTGTCAGCGCATCGCCGTCCTGCGTCATGGTAAGGTCATCTCTCGTGATGCCATCGCCGAACATGATGAGGTTGCCTTCCGTATCAGTGGCCGTGTCCTCAATGGTGTCAACCCCGTCGCCGATGTTGAAATAATAGGTGTCATCGCCCGCGCCGCCGGAAAGGGTGTCATTGCCTTCTTCCCCGGCAAGCTCATCGTTCCCTTTACCGCCTGTAATGACGTCATCGCCTGAATAACCTGCAATAATGTCATCGCCCTCGTCCCCTGCAATAACATCATTGCCCTCATCGCCGTATATCTCATCATTTCCGGAGCCTCCACTTATATTATCATCCCCATATCCTCCATAAAGAACATCATCTGAACTATACCCGATGATGGTGTCATCGCCTTCTGTGGCTTGCAGCATAAACTGTTTGATTGCATCAACATCCCAGATCGTGCCGTCGGCAAATTGAATGCGCTCTACCTGATATTCGCTTGAGTCATTAAGAAACCAGTTTGAAACTGTCAGCTTATCATCTGTCCCTGTAATTAAAGGGTAAGATTATCTCCGCTTCGCTGGAGACTAACATCTGAGGGCTGAATGCCGCTGTCAAGAAGTATAGTGTCAGTGTTGTCTGAAGTTGTGTCTGAGTCTATGACTGTGTCCTGTCCGCTGCCCTTGCCAAAGATATAGGTGTCATCGCCTGTCCCTCCGGAAAGCGTATCATTGCCTTCGCCGCCATCAAGCGTATCATTGCCTGCCTGTCCATATAAAGTGTCATCGCCCCTGAATCCATCCATATAATCATCTGTTGAATTGCCGGTTAAAGTGTCATCGCCTTCTGTGCCCCATTGTTCATCAATGACACCGCCTGCGCGGGCTATTATTTGCCCAAGCGTTAATTGCTGCCCATCGGCAAATACAAAATGTTTTACGGAAAGATCGGCTAAGTCCGTGCTTGCGGGATGGTCGCCGCTACTCGTCGTAATATGAATCCCCTCACCATTACCTATGCCTATGTCAAGGAAACACCCGGTCTCGCCCTCCTCTATCCCTATCTGGATACTTAGGTCATCAGGGGTGATGCCTTCTCCGAAAACTACGGTATCTCCATTTACAGACGACCGTCCTAATGCGTTATTTACATAATCAAAGCCGCTGCCTCTGTTTACAATATAGGTATTCTTGCCCTCAGCGCCAAAATCATGGATGGTATCATCGTCTGAACCACCGTCTATGATATTGACGCCTGCTCCGCCGTAGATGGTATCATAACCGGAACCGCCAAAGATAATGTCATCGCCGGAACCACCACTTATGCTGTCATTTCCAGCGCCGCCGTCAATATAGTTATTACCTGCTTCATCGCCCTCAATAATGTCATCTCCTTCTCCGCCGTACAACTCGTTATTTCCACTTCCACCCAGAATTGTGTCATTCCCCGCGCCGCCGTCTATATAGTCATTGCCGTCATCGCCAAAAAGGTAATCATTACCTGAACCTCCTTCAAGCCTGTCGTCACCAGAGTCTCCCCATGTATTGCCGTCACGGCCATAAAGATAATCATCACCAGCTCCGCCTGAGAGGATGTCGTCTCCGGTGCCTCCAAAAAGCCAATCATTGCCGCCCTCTCCGTAAAGGGTGTCGTTTCCCTCTCCGCCGAAAACAGTGTCGTCGTTCCGGCCGGTGATAATGGTGTCGTTGTCGTTGGTGCCGTAGATCGTCTGCGCCGTTATGAGAAGCTCTTCGGGGGTGAATGTTGTGCCGTCTGCAAAGGAGACGGTTTCAACCGGGATAGTACCATCAGGATTAAGGGTTATGTCCATGCCCGCATTGGTTTCATTTCCTTCATCATCCAAAAGACGCAGGTGGGCTGTCCCTGCATCAGTTCGGATGACGGTGTTGTCAAAGTTGATGCCGGAGCCCATGTCTATGGTATCGGAACCGCCGCTGTCGTTTACGGCGTCAAGGCCGTCGCCACTGTTGTAAATGTAGGTGTCATCTCCTGCTCTGCCGTTCAGGGTATCGTTTCCCTCAAGTCCGCTGATTCTGTCGGCGCCATTGGTGCCGCTGAGGGAGTCATTGCCTGCGGTGCCGGTTATATCAAAGCCTTTGTCTATCAATTGGCTGTAGGAAAGGGTTGTTCCGTCCGCGAATGTAAAGCTCTCCACAGCGTGAGAGCCGTAGGCGTCATCATGATTGAAGTTTTCAAACCGCAGCGCATCGCCGTTTGAGCCGATGGTAACAATGAGGGTATTCCCTTCATAGCTCAATTTCAGGTCATCGGCGGTAATGCCCGCGCCAAACACGACACTGTTGCCTTCCCCTGCCGCTGCCGTATCAGTGATAGTGTCAACCCCGTCGCCTATGTTGAAATAATAGGTGTCATCCCCGTCGCCGCCGTTCAGGGTGTCGTTGCCCTTTCCACCTGTAATGGTATCGTTGCCTCCAAGTCCTTTCAGACTGTCGTTGTTTGAACTACCTGTCACAGCGTCATCGCCATCTGTGCCCTGCACAATCATTGGCGTCAGAGTGTTCCCGTCCCACACGGTTCCGTCGCCGAACTGGATATTTTCTATTTTGTTTGTGTCGCCTATCCACCAGTCGTTTATCTGAAGTATGTCGCCACTGTCGTTGATAAGGAAATACATGTCATTGCCCAGACGCACGGTGGTGATGTCCTCAGGGTTTACATCGTCGGCGAATTGGATGGCGTCTGTGCCGCTGCTGTCTATGATGATGTCCTGACCGTTCCCTCTGCCGAAGATGTAGGTATCGTTACCCGCGCCGCCATAGATGGTGTCTGATGTGTTGTCTCCTTGTCCGCTGTCTATGGTGTCGTCGCCTTCATCGCCGCTAATCTGATCGCTGCCGTCTCCGCCGAATATCTCGTCATCGCCAGCGCTGCCAAAGATTGTGTCATTGCCTGCCTCGCCGTCAATATAGTCATCGCCTTCATCTCCCTGAAGATAGTCATTACCTTCTCCTCCAAAGAGGTTGTCCGAGCCTCCCTGTCCCCAGATTTTGTCGTCTCCCCCTCCGCCGTCTATGTAATCATTTCCGTGTTCGCTGAGAGCTATCCCCTCATCATCACCTGCAAGAAGGTCATTGCCGTCTCCTCCGAATATGTCGTCATCCCCTGCATAACCGAGGATTGTGTCATCTCCGTCTTCCCCATTTATATAGTCATTGCCTTCATCGCCGTAAATTTTGTCATTGCCTGTGCCTCCGAATAAGTCGTCATCACCGGCGTAACCATAGAGCGTGTCGTCGCCCGCGCCGCCGTCTATGTAGTCGTCGCCCTGATTGCTTACGGCTGTATTGCTTGCATCACCGTAGAGTTTGTCATTTCCTTCTCCGCCGAATATTGCATCGCTGCCTTCGCCTCCTTCGACGATGTCATTCCCGGCTCCTGCATAAACCTCATCATCTCCGCCTCCGGCAATTACAACGTCATTTCCTGTGCCTGCGTAGATTGTGTCGTCGCCGCTGCCCTCATTCACATCAAGATATACATTGCTGTATGTAAGGCTTTGTCCATTATATTCAATAGCCCATTTGTCAGGGGCTACTCCGTAGTATCCGGGCATGTTATTAATAGCTTTAACAGGATAGTATGTGCTTATGCCGTCTCTCTCCAAGGAAGAAACAAGGAGGTAATAGCCATAGTCGTCTAATTCATCCCAATTGCCTTCTAAGAGTGATGCTGCTATATAAGTTCCGGCCAGGCTTCTGTCTCCAAAGATTACATCGTCACCGCCTCCGGCTACAAGCAAATCATGTCCGTCCCCGCCTAATAGGGCGTCTTTTTTATTTGAGCCGTAAATAAGGTCGTTGCCCGCACCGCCTGATACCAGGTCTCCTTTTTCATTTATGCTCTGTGCTGTTTCTCCTGCTGCTATGATGTCTTCCATCTCTCCTTTGTTTTCTCCGAATATCTGGTCGTCTCCTGTGCCTCCTGCAAGCACGTCTACTCCGCTTCCGCCTTCTATGATGTCA
>JACPZK010000033.1 GCA_016195565.1 Nitrospirota bacterium
GCCTACAGGATAAAATACAATACCTATAGGCCGCATGAGGCGCTGGGATATGATATCCCGGCTAATTATTATAAACTTGAAAATCTGGTGGGACTAACTTTAAACTCGAAATAGTTGTTCCGAAAAAGTCGAGCAGGACATCTGCTTCAGGGATTTTATCCTGATTAAGATAACCAAACCCTAACTTGTTAAAAATCTTATCAATAAATCTTCTTTCGGTGTTGGCTTCGTTTCCTTTTCTCAAGCCGACTATATTCTTATTATATACTTCTTGAAAAGCTTTATATGCAGAGAGTACTTCTTCGTCAGAAGGCCAGTTTTTTGGCCCTGCTTGCGGCAGGCGTTCCAAGAGATAATGGCTTGAAAAGACGCCGGAGGTTATCCAGAGGTTTTCAGTCAGTCTTTTCATTTATTCATTATTCGGGATAAACAGTCCTTCTATCTCGCTGATGACATTGGATAATTTGACATTGCCGGACTCGGCAATAGTCCCATCCTTAAGATGCTTGTGGTATGGAAATGTTTTTATATCCTTTGCTTTGGGATCAGGAGCATTGTCATATCTGAAAATACTATCCGACCCCTTACGGTAATTATAGCCATATTTATATTTCTCTATTCTGCCTTCGGATTCTTCAACGAACTCTTTATAGTCAAGTATTGTCCCGTCCCTGAAGTCAATCTTCCCTGAGACAAAGGCGATATCTGCTGTTTTGCGGTCAATGGTTAAATTGTATGAAGATACTATTTGGGAGGAATTAATGAGAGCTTCTAATTCTGCAATATAATCACTTATATTCAAAAGTTATTTCCTCAAGAGATTTCAAGTTTGCCTTTAATCTTTTCAGTGTCTCAAGTTCGCCTTCCCATTCGACAAGCTCCATATCGTTTACCTTGCCATAGAGGGAATCTCTGTCGAATTTTCCGTATTTATTCTCAAATTCCTGCAATTTAGACTGAGTTCTCTGGACTGCCTTTCTGAGCAAATCGGTTTCCGTATGTATAGCGCCCGCTATCTTCTTCTTCGTCCAATTATCATTTGTTTCCACAACTAATCTTGTCATTTTTTCACCCCTTTCGCTTAAGCCTTCTTTTATGCGTATTTTAGCATATTAGATACCACAAGAGAAAAGATTCCAGAGGTTATCCGGAGGAAGTTTCCGTGGAAAGTTTTTGTAGGCTAAATTTTTGCAGCGAGTTTCTTTTTAGTCCATTCCACAAGCCCGCCAGACGCAATCAGTTCCTGCATGAATGGAGGGATTGGGTTGGACCTATATGATTCGCCGCTGGTGATATTTCTTATTGCCCCTTTGTCTGCATCTATCTCAATCTCATCGCCCTCTTTTATCTTTTCAGACGCCTCTTCAGACTCAAAGATGGGAAGGCCTATGTTAAATGCATTCCTATAAAATATCCTCGCAAAGCTCTTTGCTATCACAGCCTGAATGCCTGCTGCCTTTATCGCAATCGGAGCATGTTCCCTTGATGAGCCGCAGCCGAAATTCTTGCCTGCGACAATAACATCTCCTGCCTTTACCTTGTTCGGAAAGTTCTTGTCGGCATCCTCCATTATATGCTTTGCAAGTTCTGCGGGGTCGGATGTGTTAAGATGCCGCGCCGGTATAATTGCATCAGTGTCGATGTCATTGCCGAACTTCCAGTTTCTTCCCTTGATTATCATGCGTCTATATTTCCATATCCCACAGTCTTGGGTCAAGTGCATCCCTCAGCCCTTCACCCACAAGATTGTAACTAAGGACAGTAATCAGTATGGCAAGCCCCGGAAAAACAGAGAGCCACCATGCGATTTCTATGTTGTCCTTTCCCAATGTGAGGATATTGCCCCAGCTTGGCGCCGGAGGCTGAACGCCTATGCCTAAAAAACTGAGCGCAGACTCTACAAGCACAGCGCCTGCTATTCCAAGCACGGCAGAGACAAACACGGGAGCCATGCTGTTTATCATTATATGTCTGAAGATGATATTCATATCCCCTGTCCCCAATGCTCTTGCTGCAAGGACAAATTCCCTTTCTTTTAATGAAAGGACTTCTGCCCTTACAAGCCGCGCCACGCCCATCCATGACGTAAGTCCGATCACTATCATAATATTCATGATATTAGGGTCAATGAGTATTACCCTTAAGCTTTCCCGTATCCAGCCCGGTATCGCAGAAGAACTCCAGATGTTAGGGTCAATAAACGCAATGACAGCGAGGATAAGAAAAAAGGTTGGGATTGTGAGCATTATGTCAATGAATCTCATGATTATGCTGTCAACCCATCCGCTGTAATATCCTGATATCGCACCTAAAAAAATGCCTATGAGTGTTGCTATGCCTACAGAAACAAAACCCACAGACAATGATATTCGCGACCCCAAAATCATCCTGCTCAATACATCTCTGCCAAGGTCATCTGTGCCCAGAGGATGTTTGAGGCTTGGAGATTCAAGTATATGTTTTCTGTCAATGTCGTCAGGGTTATGCGGAGATATAAAAGGCGCAAAAACAGCAACAAAAAACATCAGAACCACAATAACCCCTCCTGCTGCTGCAAGCCTGTTTTTTCTGAACCTCCTCCAGAAAACGTCATTTAAAGAATGTAAAGAATGCCCTTTCATTGCCTTGCCCGTATCCTCGGATCTGCAAGCATATAACCGATATCAGCAAGGAGATTTCCTAATAGTGTCAGCATGCCTCCGATTGTTAGAATACACATCACCATCGGATAATCCCTTGTCATAACACTCATGAAAAACAACTGCCCCATGCCCGGAATGCCAAAAACACTCTCTAAGATTACGCTTCCGCCTATAAGCCCGGGGACAGATAAACCAATCAAAGTAATAAGCGGAAGCAGGGCATTTCTGAGCGCATGTTTGTAGATAACCTTTTTCTCAGGGAGTCCTTTTGCCCTTGCCACTGTGACATAATCCTGCCTTATAACCTCAAGCATACTGCTCCTCATGAATCTTGAATCTGCTGCAAGGCCTCCGAATGCAGAGATAAAAATAGGGATTATAAGATGACTGGCTCTGTCCCATATTTTGCCGGGCAAAGGCAGTGCATCATAATTCAGAGATTTCAGTCCGGAAATCGGAAGCCAGCCGAGATATACCCCGAAGAACATCATTAAAAGAAGCGCTAACCAGAATGACGGCACTGCAAACCCGATGAAAACAGTTGTTGTCATTAACTTGTCATAAAGAGAATTCTGATGGGTTGCCGATGAGACACCTATCGGTATCGCTATAATAAGGATAATTGCAAACGTTATCAGATTTATCATCAACGTGATAAAGAGTCTTCTGTCAAGCAAGGACTGTTTCTGGTCCCATATCTTTTGCATAACAGGCCTTCTGTCAGTTGAAAATGATTCTCCAAAATCGAGTTTTACAATTCTTTTCAGCCACAGGCCGTATTGGATTATCACCGGCTTGTCAAGGTTGTAGAGTTTTTCAAGCCTTTCCCTTGCCTCAGGCGTTATCTTCGGATTTAATTCCGTGAGAATATCCGTAGGTTTTCCCGGAGCAAGATGAATGATGAAAAATGAGATTAAAGTAATCCCAAAGAGTGTGGGAATCATCTCAAGAAGTCTCTTAAAAAGATAACTGATCATATTTAACTAATTCCTTAATTCGTCATTCCGTGCTTGACACGGAATCCAGTGATTTCTGGATTCCCGCTTTCGCGGGAATGACAAGTATTTTGTAATAGATCATCTATTGCTCCACCTTATGTTTTTGCATTTTTTGCGGCACATACCATTTCGGAAGATTATAGGTTATGCCGATAGGCGAGGGCTTTATGCCCTTGAATCTTGCATGGACAACCGGAGTTGCATCAGGCACATATAAAAAAAGATACGGCAGTTCTTCTGCGAGTATTTCCTGAATTCTGAAATACGCCTTTTTCCGTTCTTCCATATTAAATGTCCTTCTGCCTTTTTCAAGGAGCTCATCAACTTCAGGATTGCTGTAGCTTATGAAATTAAATTCCTTTTCTTTTGTCTTGGATGAATGCCAGATGTCATACTGGTCAGCGTCAAGACCGATGCTCCAGCCGAGAATTACGGCCTCGAAACGTTTTTTATCAATGAACTCATTAATGAATGTGGACCATTCAAGCGCCCGTATCTCAACCTTTATCCCTATCTTTGCAAGCCTCCACTGAATAATCGTTGCAGCATTTTTTCTCAGCGTATTGCCCATATTTGTGAAAATCGTAAACCTGAACGGATTTCCGTCCTTGTCCAGCAAACCATCGCCGTTGGTGTCTTCCCATCCTGCCTCTTTAAGGAGCTCTTTTGCTTTCTCGGGATTGTATTCATATTTTTTTACATTGGGATTATAAGGCCATGTATTCGGGACATAAGGCCCTGTTGCAGGGCTTCCAAGCCCGAAAAGCACAACATCAATAATCTCGCTCTTGTCTATTGCATAGGCAATTGCCTGCCTTACACGCTTATCCTGAAAAAAAGGATGTTTAAGGTTAAATCCCATATAGGTATATGCGAAAACCGGGAAGCGGAATTTCTGAAAGTTATTTTTGAAAAAATCCGTGTTTGTCTGCTTTGTATATTGTATCGGCGTAAGCCCCATCATATCTATGCTGCCTGCCTTAAGTTCAAGAAACATTGTTGAAAGGTCAGGGATCAACCTGTAAACATACCTGTCTATGTAAGGCCTGCCTTCAAAATACTCTCTGTAAGAATCAAGAATCAGTTCCTGCCCCGGAGTCCACCTTTTGAGTTTATACGGGCCGAGTCCTATGGGATTTCTTCCGAATTCAATCTTTGTTATATCCTTTCCTTCAAGAATGTGCTTAGGAAGAACAACAATGCCGCTCCATGACGTGAGCGCAGGCGCAAATGGTTTTTCATAGGTGACCCTGAATGTGTATTTATCAAGAACCTCTGCTTTTTTTACCTGTAAAAAATCTTCCTTATACGCCGTGGGTGTTTTTTCGTTAATAATCGTATCGTACCCGAATTTCACATCGTCTGCCGTGAATGCAGCGCCGTCAGCCCATTTCACGCCTTTTCTCAGATGGAATGTTATGACAAGCCCGTCCTTTGAAATATCCCATGATTCTGCAAGGTCTCCGATAACGCTGAGGTCCGTGTGGTATTTTACAAGCCCGTTGAACATTAACCCTGCAATATCATGGGAAGCGCTGTCGCTTGCAAGCATGTATATCAGATTGCTCGGCTCTCCTATGGATCCGACTATAAGCGCATCGCCGTATGCAGGCTCGTGAGAGTTGTTTCCTGAGATGGTTTTGATTGTCGCAGCAGGTTTCTCTTTACAGCCCATGATATTGACGGCAATTAAAAGACTTAGAAGAAAAAGAAATGCTTTTTTTGTTATACAAGAAAACATGAAGGTATTATACAAAAATACAGGTAAGGAATAACTACTCTACGCACAAGAAAAGTGGAATTATTGCCAGCCTATGGGTTCGTAGCCTTTTTCCCTGAGACAACGAGACACAAAATTTTTATAGGCTGGGCTGGGCTTTGATGATTTTGATATTCCCCTGACAAGCCCGCCGGCAGCTCCGGCTGCGCCTCCTACCCCTGCGCCTTTACCGATATTCCCTGTCACGGCTCCGACAGAGCCTCCAACAACTGCTCCGGCAGCGCCTCCTGCTGCCGCACTGCCAGCCGCATCACCGCCGGGATTTGTCTTGATATATTCATTGGCAAGACGTTCGCACTCCCCAATATCCATTTCTGCCTGTTCTTTGCCAACAGCCTTTAAATGAGCATTCGGATACAGCACCGGGTTTTCCTGCCCCGCGCACCCTGCAAGAAAGACAAAAATTATTGAAACCAGAAGCAAGATTCTAATCATGTTTTCACCTCTTCGTCTTACTTTTTCGCTATCCTCTGCCAATCTCGTTTACGCAAATATTATACTTGAGAAGAAAAATATATTTCACATCACCTTTGGCTTACAAATAATACTCTTTCAGATACTTTCCTGTATATGATGTTTTGGATTTTATTATCTCCTCGGGTTTTCCTTCAAATATTATCCTGCCTCCCCTTTCTCCGCCTTCGGGCCCCAAATCAATAATCCAGTCTGCTGCCCTGATGACATCAAGGTTATGCTCTATAACCAGCACAGTATTGCCTGCATCAACGAGCCTCTGAAGCACATCAAGCAAAGCCTTCACATCCGTGAAATGAAGCCCAACAGTGGGTTCGTCAAGGACGTAAAGCGTTGACGAGTGACGAGTGACGAGTGACGAGTTAAGTTCAGAGCAGATTTTTATTCTCTGTGACTCGCCTCCTGAAAATGTTGTTGCAGGCTGGCCAAGCCTGAGATAACCAAGCCCGATATCTTTCATCAATGACAGCCTGCCTGTTACCTGCGGAGTATCAGAAAAGAAATCCAAAGCCTCATCAACCGTCATATTAAGGATATCATTTACATTTTTGCCTTTGTATGAAATCCTCAAAACCTCAGGCTTATATCTCTTTCCTCCGCACTCTTCGCATGTTACATAAAGGTCTTCAAAGAAATACATCTCCATCTTCTGATACCCTTCGCCCCTGCATGTCTCACACCTGCCGCCGGTTACATTAAATGAAAAAAAGCCCGGGCCGTATCCGTGTGCCTTTGCCTCATGCTGTTCTGAAAAAAGCCTGCGTATGGGGTCAAACATTTTAAGATAGGTAAGCACATTTGAACGCGGGCTTTTGCCTATCGCAGTCTGGTCTATAAGTTTTATGTTTCTTATATGTTCCATTCCCAGAATATCTTTATATGGCAATGTCCCGACCAAGTCGGGATCAACCTTAATAAAATGTTTTGCCAACGCCCTGTAAAATGTCTCAACCACAAGACTGCTCTTTCCTGAGCCTGAAACTCCGGTTACTGCTGTAAGAGTCCCTGCGGGGATTCTAAAGTCAACGGACTTCAGGTTATTGCCGGCAGCGCCAGTCAGTGATATGAAGTATTTAGGAGTTAGGGATTGGGGTTTAGTTTTACTAACCCCTAATCCCCAATCCCCAATCCCCGTTTTGTTGATGTATTGTGCCGTCAATGTGTCAGCTTTTAAAAACTTTTCCATTGCTCCTGAAAATACAACCTCTCCCCCGTTGCGCCCGCCTCCGGGACCAAGTTCCACCACCCAGTCAGCAGTTTTGATAATATCTTTGTCGTGTTCGACAACGATTATCGTATTCCCAAGCCCTGAAAGTTCCGACATTATCTTTGCAATCCTCTCTGTGTCCCTTGGATGAAGCCCGACTGTAGGCTCATCAAGCACATAAAGCGTTCCTGTCAGCAGTGAACTGAGCTGGTTTGAAAGATTTACGCGCTGATATTCTCCTCCTGAAAGCGTCTTACCCTGCCTGTTGAGACTCAGATAGTCAAGGCCGACTCTGCTGAGAAATTGAAGTTTTAGGCTTATCTGTCTGAGAGGTTCTTTTGCAAGGCCTCTCTTGAATAGTGATATGTCAGCATCCGTGAAAAACTTTATAAGCCCTGAGACAGGCAGTTCGCATACCCCGGCAATATCAAGGCCGGAAATCTTATACGCAAGCGATTCCTTTTTTAGCCTTTTGCCCTTGCAGGCATGACAGATAGCAGCCTTTCTGTACCTGCTCAAAAATACCCTCACATGCAGTTTATATCTTTTTGCCTCAAGCTCCTCAAAAAAATTATCTATCCCGTAAAAATCCGTTGTGCCCTTAAAGAGCTTGTCTTTTTCTTCCTTTGAAAGTTCATTGAAAGGTTTCTTTATATCAATTCCGGCTTTTTTAGCCCCTGCAATCATCTGTTTTTTCCACCACTTATATCCTGACTTTTCCCATACGCCTATGGCGCCTTCTGCGAGGGAAAGATATTTATCCGGGATTATAAGTTCTTCATCGTAAACAAGAATATTCCCGAACCCTTTGCATTCAGGACATGCTCCAATAGGATGATTAAAGGAGAACAGCAGAGGCGAAGGCTCAGGAAGAGAGATATTGCACTCATCACATACATTCTCCCCTGAAAAACGCAGGGTGATTTTTTCAGTCTCATGCAGAATTACAATCACCACTTTTTCGTTTCCTTCTTTCCATGCCATCTCTACGGAATCCGAAAGCCTTGGCTCATCTTTTATCACAAGCCTGTCAATTACAATTGATATAAATCCCCCCTTGCCCCCCTTTACTAAAGGGGGGATGGGGGGATTTTCATCCTTCAGCATGTCTGATACATCAACAATTTCATTCTCAACCCACACCCTGTGAAAACCCCTTTGTTTGAGGGTTTCAAGCCCCGAGCTGCTCGGGGAAGAATTGAAGATGATTATTGCCTTGCTTCCTGTGTATTTTTCGATTAATTCCGTGACTACCTGCGAGGCATCCCATTTCCGTATCTCCTTTCCGCACTGCGGGCAAAATGGAGTTGATATTTTTGAATAAAGAAGCCTCAGAAGGTCATAGATCTCCGTGAGTGTTCCAACTGTTGAGCGCGAGCCCTTTACGGGATTTTTCTGCTCAAGGGCTATGGCAGGACGTATATTGTGGATTGCATCAACATCAGGCCTGTCCAGTTTTTCAAGGAAAAGCCGCGCATAAGTTGATAGAGACTCAATAAACCTCCACTGCCCTTCTGCAAAGATTGTGTCAAATGCAAGAGATGACTTGCCTGAGCCTGAAACTCCGGTTACTGCTATGACCCTGTCATGGGGAAGGCGGAGCGTGATGTTTTTGAGGTTGTTCTGCCGCGCGCCCTCAATTATAAGCTCCCTGTTTGACATCTTGATATTTTAACACGGAAGATGCCGTTCACCCATTTTTTGAAGTTCATTAGCAATGATTTTCTCAAAATTCCTTGCTCCTTTAACTGAAAGACTTCCTGATTCTATTTGAACAGCTAACGCTTCAATTTTCCCTATTGGATGGGCAGAGCGTGAAATGTTTTCTACCCTTACAGTAGAGCAGCCAAGCAAAGACATCGCAATTATTACAACAGTGAATTTAAATCTTTTTATTTTCTTCTCCCCTTTGAAAATAAGATTTTGAAGGCTGATAGCTCATGTGTCTTTAAAATTTGACAGAAAGATGTTGATTTGGTAAATTTTAAGTAGATTCGGTATCCTACAAGAGGAGGTGATAATCCGATGTCTCAGATAATAACTGCTGTTTTTGAGAATGGAGTTTTTAAACCCCTTGAGGAAGTAAAAATAAAAGAACATGAGAAAGTGGAGATAAAGATACTCTCTCCTGATGAGTGGCAGAACAGGTTTAACCGCATTATAGAAAAAATCCATAAAAAAGCCTCTCTGTATTCCGCTGAAGAGATAGAGACAGATATAGCCGAAACCATAAAAGAGGTCAGAGCAGAAAAGCGTGGTTGTTAAGGCAGTTATTGACACTAATATCTGGATTTCTGCCTTAATCAATCCTTTTGGACATCCTGCGAGATTGAAAAAACACTTTGAAAACGGAGACCTCATAGCTGTTATTTCAGAACCTATACTAAATGAGATTGCTGATGTCCTTAGCCGACCGAGAATTAAAGATAAGTATGATATTACATCTGAAGATATACAGGAACTTCTGTCTCTCATAGAAGAAAAAGCGGAGCATGTCCTTGTTTCTGGAAGCATTAATATTTGTCGCGATAAAGATGATGACCTTATCATTGAAACCGCAATAAAAGGTAATGCGAAGTATCTTATTACAAGAGATGACGATGTTAAATTTGATAAAAAAGTCTCTGCGTTTTTATCGCAATATGACATATCCGTCCTTACAGTGGCAAAATTCCTAAAACTCATTGGATAAGCGCCATTGTATCTTTATGCCGCTAATCATTTTGTTTTTAGTTGCTCAACAATTGCTTTGGCTATCTTTATTTGAACATCGGTAATTTCGTAATCATAAGCTTCTACAGAGAAGCTTAATAGAGCGTGAAATGTTTTCTACCCTTACAGTAGAGCAGCCAAGCAAAATCATCGCAACTATCCATAGCAATTTTTTCATTTCAAACCTCCTGAAAATAAGATTTTAAGGGCTAATGGCCCGTGCACATTGCATTGACCTGACCCCCAAAGCCCTTCCCATCAATTTAATCCCCGTTGGCTTATATTGCCTCTGAATACTTGACAGAGGTATCTTTGCAAATTCATAATAGGCTATGAAACTTGATGCTACTCTTTTAAAAAGCATGAAAACAGTTGGACTTACTGAGCCGGATAATGTGGTCAGGGAGTCTATAGCCCTCTTCCTCTTCCAAAAAAAACTTACATCTATAGGTAAGGCTGCTAAACTTGCAAATATGAGCCTCGCACAGTTTATGGAATTTTTGGAGTCTTTGAAAATACCGCAAGCAGAATACACACAGGATGACTTCTTAATGGATTTAGCAACGATAAAGAAGTTAAGACGAGGAAGATATAAGAGTTGATTATTGTATCCAATGCAAGCCCACTTATAAACATATCCAGACTTAAGCTCTTTCATCATCTTCCTGCTCTATATGAAAAATTAGTCATTCCCAATGCTGTATTTAGAGAAGTAGTTGAAAAAGGCGCTGGGAGACCTGGTGCTACTGAGGTCTCAGATGGTTTAAAGTCAAAATTTATTGAAATAAAACGGCTCAACAATACCCTTGCAGCGTCCGCCCTTTCTGAATTTTTTGGAGATGGTGAAGCAGAGGCTATAGTCCTGGCATCTGAAATATCCGCTGATGCCATTTTGCTTGATGACAATAAAGCAAGAATAGTGGCGCAGTCCATGAATCTCTACCCGATAGGAACAATAGGTGTTTTGTTAGAACTTAAAGATAGAGGCATTATTCCTGAAATTAAGCCGTATCTTGACAAGGTTATTAAATATGGGTTTAGAATAAGCCTTGACCTATATAATAAAGTCTTACAAAAAGCTGACGAATAAGCGTCTATGTAATACTACCATCTCCATCTCACCCCGTCAGAACCTCCTCCTCTTTTTGTTCATCTTTTACGGTGATAATGCCTTTATTTCCTTCTCCACCGCATCAAAGAACTTCTTGTAGAACTCCGCATCCTCAACTGTTCTTTCTTCCTGCTTAACCTTTGTGGCTTCGCTTCCAACAGGGATTAGCCCGAAAAAAGTTCGGTCGGTTTTTGTTCTGACTTTTTCAACATGCTGCACCGCGCTGATATAATATAAATAGTAGCCTTATCGCTGCCTGCGGCTATTACATTTGCGTTAACAGTAAGGACAGTGCTGTCTTTGCCGTCTTCAAAGTATCTTGCTGCTGTAAATGATTTTGCCTGAGAATCCTCTTTTTCAATCCTGAAATTCTGGGTTAATCTTGCTTTTTTAACTGCGAGATAGCAGGTATCAACAGAGGCTCTGAAAGTCCTTACATTCGGGCCGCCGTCTTTGTTAAAGACATCCTTGTAAACCTGCGGACTGCCGCAGGCGGAAAGCAGAAAGATAAGCAATAGAAAAACAATTCTCCTCATAAAATCCTCCAGCAGAAAAAGGAAGGACTATATTGCGTCCTTCCTTTCATAGAACTGTTTAGAATGAATAGGTTAAAGCTCCGCCCATAGAGAATTTGCTTTTCATCTGACCCTCAACCTCAAGGCTAAGCCCTTTGCCGAGCGGCACTCTGACTCCTGCAAAACCGCCGATGTTGTTTTTCTCTTTGTAGGTTGTGGAAGCGATACCACCGCTTCCGGTTGTAAAGTTTTTTATGTCCTCTTCTGCTTTTGCCTTATTCCAGAAGGCAGCCGGGCCGCCATAGAGGATAACCTCGCCAATCTTAGCTTGAGCGCTAATTCCAAGATTAATATCCCAAGGTTTTTTCCACTTTGCCTTTGCATATCCCGAATCACTCCAACCAAGCTCCCTCAAAGTCCATTCATCCTTATAGCTTGAATATACGCTTGTCTGAATAAAAGGGCCTATGCCAAAGGATTTGTTATCGCTTTCATAGATAACCCCTTTTATTCCCAGTGTACCGAATGGTTTTAGACTGTCTTTTAAATCAACAGGACCGACATTGGTAATTGTTCGATCATCAAAAAATTTTTTGACCTTGATATCAGCGCCTCCAACTCTTAAATATGCCTCCCAGTTTTTTATAATGCCATAGCTTAACTGAAGGTATGTCTGGTTCTGATTGGCTTCTCTTTCTTTAAAATCCACTGTATTCTTTGGTTTCAATTTAGCTGAAGAATAGAAATAGCCAACCCCCAATGCTACCTTTCCATCTTTTGCAGCAGGCTCAGGCGGGCCGAATTGTCCTGCATATACCATACTGCCTGTTGCAAATATCGCTGTGATTGCAATTACCAGTATCAGTTTCTTCATGATTTCCTCCTTCTTTTAAGAGTGTTTGAAATAAAAACTGTTTATTTTGTAATGCCTCCTTTCCCCTCTGGATTAACCTTTCCATAATTTATACACTTTTTACATTGTATTGTCAATAAGAATTTTTACAATCTAAAACATTGTGGTAAGCAGAAGGTGAGGGTTGTTATAGTGGTTTATGTATAAAAAGAAGCTAAAAACGAGCAGGGCGATTGGTGAGAAAATTAAAGGGCGGAGGAGGGAACTCGGGATTTCACAGGAAAGACTGGCAGAGATATTGGGTGTTACATATCAGCAGGTGCAAAGATATGAAAACGGCATGAACAAACTCAACGTGGAAAACATCCAGACGGTTGCAGATACCCTAAATATGCCTGTCTCTTATTTCTTTGAAGGTGAAAAGCCATCAATGGTTGCCGAAAAGTCAGCTTTTTATCTATCCGCCAATGAAAACAGGCTTTTAAGGTATTTCAGAAAAATCAAAAGCAGCGCTTCTAAAAAAACAGTCATTCAGGTCGCCAGAATTGCAGCAAAGACAAATTAAAACCGCAGTTGTTGTTTATAAAAAGACATTTCATAGCCAAATTTAAATAACTCATCGGTTCGTAGAGGTTTTGAGACGCACATGCCTGCCAAGAGAGTATGGATAAAATGTGATAGGAGGCTGTGTTTGGATTAAGGCAAGATTCACGGGTCTGTCAGAATAGGGGCTGAAGTCGCAACGAAGTGGAGCGGATAGCCCCGCATTAAAACTTGTAAAAGGCTGCTATATAGCACTAACACCTGCACTTTCGCAAAGGTGTAGTTTAAGATTGCCGAAAGACAGACACAGCCTCCTTACTGGTCTTTTTACATCCTCTCAGGCGCGCTGAGTCCCAGAATCTCAAAACCGTCTTTCAGGACAATCCTTACTGCCTCGCATAAAGCAAGCCTTGCCTTAGTAATGGCAGCATCATCCGTAACCACCTTATGTCTGTGATAGTAAGGGTGAAACATCCCTGCGAGTTCCTGAAGATAAAATGTTATCCTGTGCGGCTCATGCGCTATGACAGCCCCTTCAAATGCCATTTGATATGCAAGCAGTTTCTTTATTATCCTTATCTCCTCAGGAAGAGATAAAAGGCTGAGATCCGCTTCATCCGGTTTTTCAATATTTATCCCCTGCTCCTTTGCGTGAGAGAATATACTGTTTATGCGCGCATTTGCATACTGCACATAAAAAACAGGATTTTCCGCTGACTGTGCTTTTGCAATCTCGAGGTCAAATTCAAGATGGCTGTCAGGGCGCCGCGTGAGGAATATGAACTTTGTAGTATCTGCGCCAACTTCGTCAATTACTTCTTTCAGGGTCACAAATTCCCCTGCCCTCTTTGACATCTGAACAGGCTTGCCGCCTCTCAAAAGCGACACCATCTGAACGAGAAGTATTTTCAGTCTTTCCTTTGGATAGCCGAGCGCCTGAATCACCGCCTGCATCCTTGGAATGTATCCGTGATGGTCAGCGCCCCAAATGTCTATAAGCTCATCAAATTCTTTCTCTACCTTATTCCTGTGGTATGCAATGTCAGGCGCAAAATAGGTATACTCTCCGTCTTTTTTAATCACAACCCTGTCTTTGTCGTCTCCAAATGCGGTTGACCTGAACCACACTGCGCCGTCTTCTTCATAGATATAATCACGCTCTTTCAGGTCGCTTATAGACTGCACTACCTCTCCTCTTTCATAAAGCTCTCGCTCGCTCTGCCAGGTGTCAAAAGCAATGCCGAATTCCTTTAAGTCCTGCTTTATGCCCTCGAGCATCAGCCTGTAAGAAAAATCCGCAAAAAATTCTCCTGCCTCTTCAATGGATGCCTCTGCATATTTATTGCCATAATTCTTTATCACTGTATTTGCAATGTCTTCAATGTAAAAACCCTTATAACCGTCTTCGGGAGATGGATAATCTATGCCGAGCAGTTGGTTATATCGCGCAAACACTGAAAGCCCGAGCAGTTTCACCTGTCTTCCGGCATCATTTACATAGAATTCCTTTTCAACTTTATAACCTGCAGCGCTCAGCAGATTTGACAATGCAGAGCCAACAGCAGCGCCCCTGCCGTGTCCGAGGTGTAAGGGCCCCGTAGGATTTGCGCTGACGAATTCAATCTGAATTCTTTTACCTCTTCCAATATCAGCCCTCAAAAATCCGGAGCGGTCCTTTATCAGGCTTTTTAACTCTGAGTAAATGTATTGCTTTGAGAAGGTAAAATTGATAAATCCGGGACCTGCAATCTCTATTTTCTCAAAAACATCTTTTTCAGCAATGGCATTTACAATATCTTCAGCTACTTTCCTCGGCGGTTTTTTGAGAATTTTTGACAAAGACATTGCAACAGGGGTCGCAAGGTCGCCGAATGATTCTTCCTTCGGCAATTCTATAATTATCTCCGGAATGGAAATGCCAAATTGTTTAACTGCTCCCTCTATAATGTCATGCAGTTTCTTTTTCATCGAGATTAAGTTTACCCCGTTGCGACAAAAAACATCAATATTATGATAACTGGTAAACTTGACACTAACTGACAATTTAGGTTATTTTAATCACTCTGGTTTTGCTCTTTTAAAGTTATTTCAGGCCGGTAAGGTGGTTTTGTTTGGGCCTATAGCTCAGATGGTTAGAGCGCGCGCCTGATAAGCGCGAGGTCGATGGTTCGATTCCACCTAGGCCCACCACGGGGGTGTAGCTCAGCTGGGAGAGCGCCTGGTTTGCAACCAGGAGGTCATCGGTTCGATCCCGTTCACCTCCACTTGATTTTTTCTATTTTTAAGTGTTAAAGTATAACCGCTTCTCAGAAATAAACTTTCTGGTAGCGTTACCGGAGGGGCCACACCCGTTCCCATCTCGAACACGGAAGTTAAGTCCTCCATGGCCGATGATACTTTGACCGCGAGGTCATGGGAAAGTAGGTCGCTGCCAGATTAAAGAAAGCCCGGATTAACCTTCGGGCTTTTTTATTTTATTCCCTTAGAGCTGCACTTCTCGCAATAGCCTTTCATCTCAAGGGTATGGCTGACACATCTGAAGTTCTCTTTCTTGCAGAGCTGCTCCTGCAGCTTTTCAAGCTTCTCTGAAAAAAGCTGTATTACCTTTCCGCATCTCAGGCATATAAGATGGTCGTGATGTTTGTGGCCAAAGGTATGCTCATAATGAGCGTGTTTATCAACCCGTTCCACCTGCTCTACAAGCCCGCATTCAAGAAGAAGCTGAAGCGTTCTGTAAATGGAAGCCCTTGACGCCTTCATCCCCTTGTCTCTGATTTTAAAGAAAAGGTCTTCGGGGTCAAAATGACCGTGATTGGAAAATACCTCGTTTAGAATAGCTGCACGCTCTTTTGTGAGTTTACACCCTTTTTTCTCAAGAAATTCTCTGAAAATCTTCTCTTCCATCTGTTTCATTGCTTAGAACGTTACGTTAAATACCTTTAATATCCAGTTGAGCAAGCCTCCGCCAAGGAATGCAAATGGGAAAACAACCGCAACAATCCCGAGCGCAGTCCTCATCCCGCGTTCCTTAACAATCATAAAGAAGTTTGCAAGGCATGGGATAAAGAGAGTGATGGTAACAAGGCTTACAACAGACTGAACAGGCGTCAGCATTCCCTTTTCCGCCATTGCAAACAGGCCTGCAGCGCCATAATCCCTTCTCAGAAAACCAAGGATAAACGATTCTGTTGTCTTTTCAGGCAGTCCCAAAAGATTTACAACTACAGGAGAAGCTACTGTCTCAAGCACACGCAGGAGGTCGAGCTTGTGAAGAACAAAAAGTATTAATGTCCCGAGTATAAAAAGCGGCACCGCTTCCTTCAGATACCATTCAATTCTACCCGCTGTTTTTACAAGAATATTTATAATATTTGGCCTTCTTATCGGTGGTATTTCAAGGAAGAATTCTGTCTTTTCTCCTTTTATAACTTTTGATGCAAGGTATCCTGAAAAAAGAAGGGTTAATAAAATAGTCCCTGACCAGACAAGTGTTGCCTTAAAAGATAAAGCTCCGAGCATTCCAAGTATCACTCCAAGCTGCGCAGAGCAGGGCACGGCAAGCGCAAGGAGAAATGTTATTATCAGCCGCTCTTTTTTTGTCTCGAGTATTCTTGACGTCATAACTGCCATCGTGCCGCAGCCAAGTCCCAAAACCATCGGCAGCACAGCCTTTCCGTTAAGTCCCATCAGATTGAATATCCGATTGCTCATTATTGCAAGCCTCGGCAGATAGCCGCTGTCCTCAAGGATTGCAAAGGCAATAAAAAAAGTCGCCGTAATAGGCAGGATTATGGCTATGGCATAGGTAAGGGCAACAGTAATCAGCCCGTATTCTCCTACAAGCAATTCCTGAATAAAACCCTCCGGCGCTATTGTCTGGACAACCTTTATCGCCATCGGGTTAAGGTATTTGCCGAATATTGTCTTTTCAAAAAAATCAACGAGAGTCCCTGCGCCCAAAACGCCTACAAATTGATATAGTCCGTAAAGCACAATCAGCAAAAGAGGAATTCCCCATAGAGGATGCATACTTATTCTGCCGATGAAAGATAACAGCTTTCCGCCTTCCGCCGGGATTTTTTTTAGGACTTTGTCCACTATCTCCCCTGCAATATTAAGGCGCTGCTTGTTTATCAAAAGACTCAAAGGCTCTTTTACCTTTGACTGGCATTCATCTCTAAGGGCTTCTATCTCTTTTATAACTTCTGCTTTAAGATTTACAATCAGCCATTTTTTAAGGCTCTCATCGCCTGAGAGTATCATTATGGATAACGCTCTTTTTGAGATGCTGATCTGAGGCAGCAGTGATGATATCTTTTCAATGTATTCTTCTATTACATCTTCGTATCTGACCTTAATGCAAGGTTTTACGGCGTGCGGGATAGCGGATTTAATCTCCTTTATGCCTTTTCTCTGGGGCGCTATAGCGCTTATCACCTCAGCGCCTATCAGTGTTTTAAGGTGATTAATATCTACAACTATCCCCCTGTCCCTTGCCTCATCCTCCATATTAAGGACGAGAATTGCCGGCAGTTCCATCTCCGCTATCTGCAGGGTTATAAGCAGGGACCTTTTTAAATTTTTTGTGTCGGCGACCTGCACTACAGCTAACGGTTCCTCCTGCAAAAAAATATCCCGCGTAACTTTTTCATCCTCGCTCATCGGAACCAGGCTGTTTACTCCCGGAGTATCGACAACAAGATATCCTTTATTGTCAATTATCATGTCTCCGTAGGAAACTTCCACTGTGGTGCCCGGATAATTTGATACAGTCACATATTTATTTGTCAGGAGCCCGAACATCACGCTCTTGCCGACATTCGGGTTGCCTACAAGAACAATCTTCTTGCCTGCGCGCATAATCCCTCAGCTTTCTTTTTTATATTGAGATTGATTCTCAATTACAATTGTACTTTAGTTGCGCCGGTTTTGTCAAAAGCCCCTGATAAGCAGGCAAGCCTGCTTATCATAAATTAAATAAGCGAAAAGATTGTCCCCTCTTAACACATGTAAATAGTGCTATAATAACAACAGATTACCCTGTATTCAGGTATGGCAAGGAGGGATATTTGAAAAAGATACTCATAGCCGACTCCCTAAAGCATCTTGTGTCAGGGGAAAATATCTTAAGCAGAGCCAACACCCAGATACTTACCGCCGCTTCCTCTCAAGAAATTCTCTCTATACATAAAAACGAAAAGGCAGATTTAATAGTAATTGACCTTGATATGCCCGGTATGCCGGGCGACGAGTTCTGCTCCCTGCTGCGTAAAGAGCCTGACTCTAATCTTGTAAAGATTCTTATAGCAACAGAGCCCAAAGAGACGGATATTAAACGAGCCGAGCGATGCGGCGCCAATACCTACATCACAAAGCCAATTAATTCTGCTTTATTCTTCAGTAAAATCGCTTCCCTTCTTGATGTCCAGACCAGAAAGGCTTACAGGATGCCGGTGAAAGCAACAGTTGCGGGAGAAATGGGGAACGTTAAGTTTACTGCCAGCACTATTAATATAAGCTCTACCGGCATACTTATTGAGTCTGCCCAGCCTCTTAATGTAAGAGATATCATCAATTGTTCTTTCCATCTGCCGGGGACCCTTACCATCTTTGTTACGGGGGAGGTCGTCCGCATACTTAAAAAACCCGCCGGAAATATTCATCAGTACGGAATAAACTTCACATCAATCAGCGCTTCTGCACAGCGGATAATAGAAGACTTTGTAAAGAGCCCCGATAAAATCGGGGTATAATTTGTTCCAAATTATCGGAAAAAGCGAAGGCTCGGATATTATATGTTAGGCGACAAAGATATTAAAGGATATGAGAGGCATTTAAGGCTGAATTTCATGCGCTTAGTTCTTCTACCACTGAGTTTATACATTCAAGCCTGATTCCGCAGCTTTCTACCCGCCCGCCACAACTTATTATCCTCCCAAAAAAAGCACTTGACAAATGACCATAGGTCACTTATAATTGACCAAAGGTCAGTTGGAGAAGGTGATGGTCATCAAGCAACGTGCAATAAGTAGTGACGAAAAACTGGAAAGGAGGGAGGCTATTCTGAACGCAGCGGTAGAACTTTTGGCCGGAGACGATTATCATGACATCAGCATCACCAGCATTGCCCGCAAAGCGGGCTTGGCTAAAGGAACGATTTTTCTGTATTTCAGGACAAAAGAGGAATTGTTTCTGCAATTGCAGATGAGGGAATATAAATCCTGGTTTGAGGATATCAACAGGCTCTTAGATACTTCATTGCAACATAAAAAGGAAAGCAGTATTGACGAATTTGTGAAAAATATTATGGCTTCCTTCGGGGATCATCCTATGATGATTCGACTGACACCCATCCTTCATGTCATTTTAGAAAGAAACATCGACTATAAAACTGCGTTGGAGTTCAAGAGTTTTTTGCTAAGTGAAATTCACACCACTGGCCAGTTGATCGAGCGATGCCTTCGTTTTCTGCGGAAGAACGATGGAGCCCGGTTCTTGCTGCATTTGCAGGTGCTGCTTATCGGGCTCATCCAGTTGTCCCGCCCGGCGCCAATCGTCAAACAAGTCATCGAGACAGAAAGAATGGAGGTATTTCAACTGAATTTTGAAGAAAAATTACTGGAAATGCTGGCACTGCTCATCAACGGAATAAAGGCAACCGGCAAGAAGTAAAATTTTTTTATCATTTAAATGACCATTGGTCACTTAGAGGAGAGCAATATGAAAAACAAGGATCAGAATAAAATGAGAACGGTTCTTATTACCGGAACTACAAGCGGAATCGGATATGAACTTAGTAAAATTTTTGCAATGGAAGGATTCAATCTGATTTTGGTTTCCAGAAATGAGCAAAAGTTGAAAGCGCAAAAAGAAAATTTGGAAAAGAGGCATAGAATAGAGGTTTACACCATTGCAAAGGATCTTTCGGAAACTAAGGCACCAGCAGAAGTTTTTTTAGATGTTCAAAGCATAGGGATTCATGTCGATATATTGGTAAATAATGCCGGCTTCAATGAAAGCGGCCCGTTCTACGAAACGAGCCTTGATAAAGAGCTGCAGATGTTACAAGTGCATATCGCATCTCTTACACACCTGACAAAGCTCTTTTTGCCGGGGATGATGAAAAGTAATTACGGTAAGATATTGAATTTAGGCTCAACCGGTTCATTTGTCCCATGCCCTCTGGATGCCGTATATGGCGCGACGAAAGCATACGTGTTAAGCTTCTCAAGCGCTCTCAGGGCTGAACTTTCAGGAACAGGAGTGACAGTATCGACATTGTGCCCCGGCGCAACGAAAACGGAATTTGCCAAAAAAGCAAATATGGAAAATGCATTGCTCTTTAAAAGATTCGTGATGGAGCCGCAAGAAGTAGCCGGGATCGCTTATCGCGAGTTTATGAGAAACAAAAAAATAATTATACCCGGATTATATAATCAGATGTTGGTTTTATCATTTCCGATCACGCCAAGTAAGATTTTGGAGAAGATAGGAATATCACTTCTTAAGAGGAGATAATCGCGAATCCGTTGAGTGGTGTGTAGTGTGGAGAATGGGGGCGGCGAACATTAAATGGAACTATAAGAATGCCTAACAAGTCGCTACCTTTAGGCAAATAAAGTCAAGCCTCTCCTTTAAAATGTTATATAAACCCTCCTTTCAGTCTTTTGGTGATTGCTCCTCAACTGGAAATTCTACCCGATTTTGGTCCTTGCTTTAATAATAATAGGGACAATAGACACGATAGGGACACAATAATAGATAGGGACACTGAGCTTGTCTAAAAACTACCATTTCAATATAAAGTCGTCATTTTCGCGAAGGCGGGAATCCAGTCTTTTCAATATGTTCTATATTCCCCGGTCAAGCCGGGGAATGACAAAATCTGAGTTTTTAGACAAGCTCCACATCCCATATTCTCTTGTATGTCAAGAGGGATGCGGCATAAAACTGCCGGTATAAATTGTTCCACGTGGAACAATTAAGATTAAAGGGGTAATTCCGGAACTGCAAAATGCCTCAAATCTGCCATGCTGATTTTATTGTTTACCTTTCTTAATACCTAATTTTTATGCTATATTGTTTCAACTAAAATGATAAAATAAAACATGTCTATTGCGGAGACAATGATTTGATAATTAAGGGGCTTATCTGGTTTGATGATATTAGGGAAACTATATGAGAAAACATAAAAGTTCGGTATCAGAGGCAACATCTTACAAGGAAATCGGTGAGTTTTGGGATGCCCATGATTTATCGGAATTTTGGGATAAAACCAGAGAAGCATCATTTGAAGTAGATATTAAGTCAGAGGTTACTTATTACGCTGTTGACAAAATGCTTTCTGAAAAAATTCAGGCTATCGCTCAAAAGCGTGGTGTGCCTGCTGACACTCTGATTAATCTTTGGGTACAGGAAAAACTTCAGGAACAAAGAGCATCTTAAGAAGACATTTGGTTAAAAGATAGGGGCGCAACTTCACATGACAACACAGTGGCGCAAGCCTAAGGGGAAATCCTGATAAATCGGGGGTTCGCTTCTGCGCAGCGGATTATAGAGGACTTTGTAAGGAGCCGCTTCGAGCCATCGGTATAAATTGTTCCACGTGGAACAATTTTGTGCTATATTGTTCCAAATTATCGGAAAAAGCGAAGGCTCGGATGGTATATGTTAGAGATCATCATGATAAAGGCATTTTGGCACGCGGAGCCGCCGCAGCCAGCCTCTTGGGAATATAAAATCTAAATCACCTATCAAAATGAGATATAGCAAAAAAACAGCAAATAAGCCCCCGAAAAATATAAATGGAGCAACAAGACAGAGATGACCTACAGTAATTTTTTTTCCGGCCTTGTTGGTACACTCTTTGGCGTCATTGCCACTCTTGCCATCTACCTGCACAGTCGATACACCGCTTCCAGAAGAGCCCTCGCCGACAGGCTCATTATTCTTCGCTATGATGTTTGGTGGAACTGCACTGACACCGACGTGTTCAAAACGTGGGACGCAAGCCTTAAGGATATCTGGATTCTCTACAACGCTTATTACGACGTTGCTCCGCTGTGGCGAAGGCGCAGCATTAAAAAGGCATGGGATAAATACAAAGGAGTAAATCACTACATATTGGATCACCTTCCCAATGTTCCTGATGTTAAAATGTTTCCAAAATCTAAGGAAGAATTTATTCAAAATATCACATCCTTTCTAAAGGCATTATGAAAAAGTTCGCTAACAAAGCACTCGTGCCGATTCGCTCCGCTCCCGGCACAGTTTCATCGTACGAAAAAATATATTTCAGAGAAAATGACATCGTCGTCAATGACCGAATTAAATAAAAATTTGGGACTGAGAAGGAGTGAAGTGTGGCAATAGAACCAGCCCCTTTTAATTACCATAATTATCTTGGAGATAGATATGTGGTTAATGATATTAAAGAAGGCGGTGCTGGCATTGTCTATCTCTGCTATGATAAGTTTCTCAAGGCGCCTGTTGCTCTCAAAACATTCAAGTTTAATAGCGATAAAGATTGGAAAACTGTTCTTGCTCATTTTATTTCTGAGGCAAAGAAGTGGATACATATTGGGCAAGACATTTACGTTGTTCAGGCGTATTATATTCACAACATTGAGATGGAACATGGTATTGTTCCTTTTGTAGCTATTGAGTTCATAGAAGGGCATGAATTATATGGAAACTCTCTCAGGGGTTTTATCGCGAAGGCATCCTTTAACTTAGAACTAATTTTGAATATTGCCATTTCAATTTGTAACGGCATGCTTCATATTCAAAATAAATTCTTGAACGCCATATTTGTACACTGTGACCTCAAGCCTGAAAATATATTGCTTTCAAAAGAAGGTAGTATAAAAATCACCGACTTTGGGATATCTAAGACTCTCTACGATAATTCAGATAGGCTTAGCTCCCTGAATCAATCTTCTATAGGCAGTGACGGTAGATTTTCTGTCGGGTTGACAAACAATATCTGTGGAACACCTCCTTATATGTCACCAGAGCAATGTTTAGGCTTAAAATCAATAGATCAATGTTCAGACATATATTCATTTGGTTGCATTCTTTATGAAATGTGTACAAAAAGGTTTGTTTTTCAAACACATGTCCTAAGTGACTTTTTTATAAGCCATATTAGTGAAGTGCCAATCTCACCTGATTTGCTTAATCCAGATATCCCAAGTGAATTATCAAAATTAATTCAACAATGCTTATCGAAAGACCCTAAAAATCGCCCGCAACAATTTAAGGAAGTAAGAGACATTTTAATGAATATTTTAAATCAAGAATATGGACAAGGAAGTGGCGTTAGATTTTTTACTTTTGGCTTCTCGGGATTTACTGATAAACCCAGAGTCAAATCTGATTACAACATGAGCAGGGAGAATGAGGCACTTCTTCTTGGAAAAACAATGGGTGTTGAATATGTTATAGACCAGGGCTTAGTAAGCAGTAAGAATGAATTTGATATGCTTGATGCAGACTATGAAAAAAACAGAGATAGTCAAAGAAAATTATCGGAATATAACAGACAAGTTGAAAAGGCGGAAGAACAGCTTCTTGCAGGTGATTCATTTTTAAAGCTTTATGAAGCGGCTGAGCCCGATGAAGGCTTAGAACTCATCAGGTCTGCTTTAAATAATTACTACTTTGCACAAAAAGTTCTATCCCTTGAACCTGAATTAAGCTTTAGGATCGGCATTGCAAATTTCAATCTTGCAGGAATACTAAGAAATGAATATAACAAGGTTTTGTTAAGTGATGATTATATTGCCATTGCCATCGGAGAATTTAATAGTGTATTAACAATAATGGAAGAACCAGAGCTAATTTCCATAGGCTCACAATTCTATCTTTTACCCTATGCAGCCTTGTTTTATCGCGCCGGTGCAAATGCTTTAAAAAACGAAAAAGACAAGGCATCAAATGATTTTAATAAACTGATAGCATGGCTTGAAAAAAGTAACATACCCAAATATGAAGGAATAAAAAAATATTTGATAGAAACTGCATCTGAAGGCTTGGAGTTACCGAATGATTAGAAAGCCAGCGTACAACAACCAAATCGAGGCGACAGGGGATAGCCTCTGTGGTTTTTTGCAAGGGCTGGTTGCCCCTGCGCCTCATTTAGTGCGTTAAACATATTAACCATATATGATAAAAATAACCTATAAAAATTTTAGCGGTGCGTTATTGGTTGCATGGCTTGTGCCTGTTGAGGCGCAAGGAGCGCCTGCGGATGGCGCGAAACGCCCCCGCTGATTTGGGTCTTTAGGCGTGCTATAATATTAAAAAAGGAGGAGATTATGTCTGCATTGATGCAAGAAGTAATAAATAAAGCTTTTAATTTATCTCCAGAGGAACGCGCAGAATTGGCACATGAGTTGATTGTAAGCATAGATGATGCCATAGACAATGAAGTTGAAACAACTTGGGACACAGAGATTGAAAGGCGTGTAAAGGAAATTAAAAGCGGCAAGGCGAAAGGGAGACAGGCAGAGGATATACTCGCAGAGATACAAGCTAAATATTCATGAAGCGCATCATTGTTCACAGTGAAGCAGAACTGGAATTGTGGCAAGCGGTAGAGTATTACGAAACCAAAAGCGTTGGATTAGGGTTGGATTTTGAGCAAGAGGTAAGCCGCGCCCTCGTCGATATTCAGGAAGCACCCAATCGGTGGCCTACAAGAAAATATGGAACGAGATGTCGTTTGCTCCGTCGATTTCCATATGCTATTTACTATTTGGAACTTCAAGATATTATTTGGGTAGTAGCTGTAGCACACACCAGCCGTAGGCCTTACTATTGGCGTAAACGATAGAAAAGAAGAATTATAATGAGTATCAACTCACTTCAGCCGACTCCGTTTCACTGCGCCGCTGAATTTAAGGCGTTAATCATACAATGCTAAAACAAGCCCTAAAAATCTTAGCAATAGCTGCGTTATTGATTGTATGGCTTGCGCCTGTTGAGGCGCAAGGAGCGCTAGCGGATGGCGCCGGATTTATTGAGCGGCGCGAAGGAAAATTGTTCCACGTGGAACAATTGGATTAAACATACCCTGTTACAGGGCCAACTTCGTATATTTCCTGCGGCAGAGCGCCTTCTTCTTTGGCAACCTTCAATGCCGGTGTTGCTGCCTGATTAGACCTCGCTATTGCAACAAAATCTCCTGCTTTTGAAACAGCGCCTATGTCAACGATAAATGCCTTGTCAGGCCCCACGCCTATATAGCTGTCTCCTATTCTTCCGTAAACAGGAACGTCAAAAACCAGATTGGCATTTTTGCCGTCAAAATAGATTCCTGTAACATCATAGACTCTTAAAACAAGCGTTCCTTTAATCTTTGACAGTGTATTTTCCTTTACTTCCCAGTAGGCAAAAAGTTTCCACGGGCCAACTGTCATTAATGTAATCCTGTCCTCGCCATATTCAACAGGAAAAGCTTTTTTTCCTGTAACTGCAACTCCGTACTCTTGCGTGGAGGCAAATCCCTTAACTTCTCTCCTCAGCGAGTCGCCCGAGGCGACCCTTTCTATTTTTTCTATGGTTCTATGCGGTATGCGCGCTATCTTTTTCGCGGGGAGGGCGATTCTTTTAGGTTCTTTTTTTATTGCCTTTTCTGTTGCTTTCTTCCTGACGGCCGTTTTTTTCTCTTTCTCTGCTTTTCTGACCGCCGGTTTTTTTGCGACCGCTTTTTTCTGTTCTTTAATCTCTTTCTTTGATTTTATTGGCTTTTTTGCCCTTGTCTTCCCTTTTGTAACAGCCTTCTTCTCTGTTTTTTTAGGGGATTTTTTATCTTTTATTTTTTCCGTCTTTTTTGACGGTTTTACAGTCTTTTTGCTCTTGCTCTTAACCCTTATTTTCATATCCACCTCCTCTATATAGAATACATTGTAGCAGATTTGTAAAAAATCTCAATGCGCCTCTGCCCAATTTCTTCCATGCCCGATATCAACCCTCAAAGGAACCAGTAGTTTTGCAGCGCCTTCCATCTCTCTTTTAATCATATCCCTTACACTGTTAAGTTCAGATTCAGGGGCTTCAAATAGAAGTTCGTCGTGTACCTGCAGAATCATCCTTGCATCAAGATGTCCTTCCTTGAGTTTTTTCCTGATATTTATCATCGCTATTTTTATTATGTCTGCTGCGCTGCCCTGTATCGGTGAGTTTACAGCCAGCCGTTCAGCCTGTGCCCTTGCGTTTGAATTCTGGCTACGTATCTCAGGTATCGGCCTTCGTCTGCCCGCCAATGTCACTGTATATCCTTTCTGCCTTGCCTCAGCCATCGCCGCCTCTATGTATTGTTTCACGCCGGGATGCCTCTCAAAATATTTTTCTATGTATTTTTTAGCTTCTTCATGCGGTATAGACAGCGCCGCTGAAAGCCCGAATGGCGACATTCCGTAGATGACGCCGAAGTTCACTGTCTTTGCAGTGCGCCTCATTTCATCTGTAACTTTATCAACCGTCACCCCGAATATCTCTGATGCTGTTTTTGCATGAACATCAATCCCCTTGCTGAATGCGTCAACCAATACCTCGTCTTTGCTTAGATGTGCAAGTATCCTGAGTTCTACCTGCGAGTAATCAGCGGACAGAAGAATATTGTCTTTGTCTGCAATAAAAGTTTCCCTGATTCTCTTGCCCCATTCTCCCTTGATGGGTATATTCTGCATATTGGGGTCGCTGCTGCTCAGCCTGCCTGTTGCTGTGGCAGTTTGGTTAAATGAGGTATGCACACGGCCTGTTTTAGGGTTTATAAGTACCGGCAAGGCATCCACATAAGTCGCTTTGAGTTTGCTAAGGCTTCTCCAGTTCAATATCTCACGCGGAAGTTCATGCGACATTGCAAGCTCTTCAAGCACGCTGACATCCGTTGAAAAGCCGGTCTTTGTTTTTTTGCCGGGCTTAAGCCCGAGGCTGTGGAATAGAACCTTTGCAAGCTGTTTTGGCGAGTTTACATTGAACTCCTCGCCTGAAAGGAAAAAAATCCTTCTCTGTGTGGAGTCCAGTTCCCTTGCCAGCTCTTTTGATATATCGTTCAACTTATCCACATCTATTTTCACCCCTGTCTCTTCCATATCTGAAAGCACAGGAATCAGAGGCACCTCTATATCAAAATATACGCGTTCAAGCCCGGCCTCTTTTAGCTTTTCAAATAAAATATCTTTAAGCTCAAAAGCAAGCAAAGCGTCTTCTGCCGAATACTTTGTCGCTTCCTCAACAAACACATCTGCAAATGACTTCTTTTTATTCAGAACCTCTGCAAATGTCTTTTTCCTTCGGGAAAGATACTCAAAGCCGACATCTTCAAGACTGTGATTGGGTTTATTCGGATTTATAAGATATGACGCAAGCATTGTGTCGTAAAGCCTGCCTTTTGTAACAACGCCTTCCTGTTTGAGCATCATGGTGTCATATTTAAGATTATGCCCTATCTTTGCTATATCGGGATTTTCAAAAATCGGTGCAAGTACAGCCGTAGTCTCCTTCATACCAATTTGTTCAGGCGCCCCTAAATAAGAATGCCGTAGAGGAATATAGTATCCTGTTTCCTTATCAGCGCTGACAGAGAACCCTACGATGCTGTCAGCCATCGGATTTTTGCCTGTTGCCTCAACGTCAAACGCAAACTCATCTTTAATGGCAGACACTATTTCCTTTAGTTTATCCGTAGAAAGCACAGCCTCATAATTCTTCTCTGCAACAGCTACTGAAGGCACAAGTTTCTTCAGACTGGTGAATTCAAATTCACTGAACAAAGACAAAAGCTTCAGCCAATCAGGCTCTTTAAGCCTGAAATCCCTCAGGTCAAAATCAATAGGGACGGATGTGTCTATTGTTGCAAGCCTTTTGCTCAGTCTTGCAATATCGGCATTTTCTGAAACAAGGCTTCTCAGCCTTTCCTTTTTTATCATCTCAGGGTGAGCAAGGAGTTCATCGAGCCCCTTAAATGCTGTCAGCAGTTCTTTTGCCGTCTTTTCTCCAATGCCCTTAATGCCGGGGATGTTGTCAGCAGCGTCTCCAGTTAATGCCATAAATTCAGGGACTCTCTCAGGGTCAAGCCCGAATTTTTCTTTTACATATTTATCATCAAGTATGCGGTCTTTCACAGGGTCGTATATCTTTATATTCTCATCTACAAGCTGGAGCATGTCTTTGTCGGCAGTAACTATAAAAACAGTTGACCTCTTTTTGCCTGCTTCTTTTGCAACTGTGCCGATTAGGTCGTCTGCCTCATATCCCGGCATCTCAAAAATACTGATATTAAAAGCCTTTATCATTTCCCTTATGCGCGGTAACTGCTGTACAAGTTCATTGGGAGTCTCCGGCCGATGCGCCTTATATTCCTTAAAAATCCTGTGCCTTTCAGTCAGCTCAGGCGTGTCAAAAAAAACAGCAACACCGTCAGGCTTTTTCTCTCTTATGATTTTAAGCAGCGTGGTGGTAAACCCGTAGATTGCGTTTGTTGGAAAGCCCTTGGAATTCGTCAGCCCTTTAATCGCATAAAATGCGCGGTAGACATAAGAATTCCCGTCAATGAGATAAATATTCATGCAGGAATTATACATGTATGGTTAGAATCATGTAAATCATCAAGCCCTATATAATAAATACTGATTCGGTATAATCATTATTCCTGTTGACTAATCAATTAATCGCCTTCTATAATCACAACAAATGTCGCAGCAGTATAAAATATAATGTTAACCCCACCTCTCCCCCAGCAAATCCCTTCCTGAAAAATTTTAAGCCTTCAGCAGTCAAAGCAGTGCTATGTTTTCAGTTGAATTGCAAAATAAGGCGGGGTTAGCTCTTCATAAGCTCCTCAAAGATTTTCAGAAAGCCATTGTTATCAGCAGACGCGTCAAACTCCGAAAGCCATTTTCTTATATACGCTGTGTCTATTTCAGGGTTTTTAAGGATTATTGACCTTGCGTCTTCAATGTCCCGCGGTCTGCCGGCAAAAACTTTATGGATTATGACGTCTTCGGGAGAAGCAAATGAAACATCCTGACCAAGGATTGATATTTTACGCGACCTTTTTATCGCCTGCTCTTCGTATGGCGTAAATGAAAAAATGAAATCAATTCTAATGCCTGAAGCTTCTTCAATTGCGGGCAGTACCATTGTCTGTTTTACAAATGATTCCACATCGTCGGGAATTGGGTTTAGTCCGAGTTCAGCTATAATTCCGGCAATTGTGCCGAGATTATCAATATTAACCCCGAGAGTAATGTCTATATCCCTCGTCAGCCTTGGCTCTCCGTAAATAAGGACAGCTTGTCCGCCGATTATCATATACGGCAGGGCGTGATTATGAAGGCATAAGCCTATTTTTGACAGGATTTCTCTGAACATGAGTTGAGAATGCTTGCTATTCTTATGTCAATATCAATACCGATGGAGTGTTCCTTCGGAGGCAAGACGCCGAGCGCCACGCCTTCAGCCCACAAGGACTCAACGATATCAAGCGACTGCTGGTATGAGAGCCTTTCCCTTTTTATGAAATTGTCTTCAAATTTCTTTACTATTTCAGGGTTTGTTATCATGCTGCTATTTTACCAGAAAGCTCCCGGTTATTTTCATATTTTTATCGTCTATCTAACTTCTGCCCCGGCATGTGCAATCCCCCTTAAATTGACTAAGTTTCCATATTATTTTATATTAAATGAATCACATGATTTACCTAAGGAGGATATTTTGCTTAAAGCAGTAGAAGATCTCAGCACAACAAAGAAACGCCTGAAGATAGAAATACCGTCTGAGGCTATTGAAAAAAAGATTAAAAACTCTCTTGAAAAAGCCCGTCAGAAAGCAAAGACACCCGGGTTCAGGCCAGGAAAAACACCTATGAACATTATAGAGAAACACTTTGGAAAGAGCGCTGAGGCAGAGGCATTGGAAGAAGTAATCCCTGAGTTTTATGACAGTGCATTAAAAGAAGCTGCTATTGTGCCTGTTACAAGGCCTGAGATTGAGGGAGGAGTAAACTTCGAGCGCAACAATCCGCTTTCGCTGTCTTTCACCCTTGAGATACGGCCGAAGATTGAAAACCTGAAATACGAAGGCATCAAAACAAAAGATATTCCCGTGACTGTCTCTGATGAAGAGGTTGAGAACGCATTAAAAAGGCTTCAGGAAGGCAAGGCCACCTATGAGATTGCAGACAAAGCGATAGAGGCCGGAGATTTATTGACCATTGACTATGAAATGAAATATGACGGCCAGACAACCACTGCAAAAGATCAGGTTTTTATGGTAGGCTTCACAGGCCTGCCAAAGGAAATCTCAGAGAGCCTCATAGGCAAAAAGGCAGGCGACGTCGCTGAGGTTGAGGCGCAATTCCCTCAGGATTTCCACGCAAAGGCCATTGCAGGGAAAAAGGTTCTGATAAAAAATACAGTCAATGCCGTAAAGAAAAAAATCCTTCCTGCCATAGACGACGAGCTTGCAAAAGACCTCGGGTTTGAAAACCTCGATGCGCTGAAGGCAGGCGCGAAGGAAGAGATTGAAAAGGCAAAAAAAGAACAGACACAAAAAATACAGAAGGATGAGATACTTGAATCTCTCACGGGTTCGCATAATTTTGATATACCTGAATCAATGCTTGAAAGGGAGCTGACAGCAATGGTTCACGAGGCAAAGACATTAAAGAAATCCGACAAGGATGAAGCTGTGCTCCGTGACGAATTAAAGCCCGATGCCGCAAAAAACGTAAGGGCAATGATCCTTCTCTCTGTTATCGGAGAAAAGGAAGGAGTAACAGTAACAGACGAGGAGATTAAAGAAAAGATACTTGAACTTTCACAACAGCTTTCTATGACGCCTGAATCCCTTATAAAGATATATGCTCAGAGAGACGGTTCGCTGGAGGGGCTCAGAAATAACATATATGAACAAAAAGTCTTAGGCCTCCTGCTTTCAAGGGCAGTTGTAGAGAAAGGAGAATAATGTGAGCATAATCCCATTTGTAATTGAGCAGACAGGAAGAACAGAGCGGGCTTACGATATCTACTCAAGGCTTCTTAAGGACAGGATAATTTTCCTTGGAACGGCAATTGATGACAGCGTTGCAAATGCAGTGATAGCGCAGCTTCTCTTTCTTCAGTCTGATGACCCGGATAAGGATATTCACATTTATGTTAATTCTCCCGGCGGCATTGTATCCTCAGGCCTTGCAATCTACGATACAATGCAGTATGTGAAACCTGATATTGCAACTTACTGTATCGGACAGGCAGCAAGCATGGGCGCGCTTCTGCTTACGGCAGGCGCCAAAGGCAAGAGGTTTGCGCTTCCTCATTCAAGGATTATGCTTCATCAGCCCATGGGAGGATTTCACGGACAGGCAACAGACGTGGAAATACATGCAAGGGAAATCTTAAAGATGAAAGACACCCTTAACAGGATACTCACCGCTCATACAGGACAGCCTCTGGAAAAAATACAGACTGACACAGACAGGGATTTCTTCATGTCAGGAGCCGAGGCAAAAGAATACGGACTTGTTGATGAGGTTATACATACTATTAAAAGCAAGTGAAAAGTTAGAAGTTAAAAGTTAACAAACTTCTGAAACTTTTAACTCTTAATTCTTAACTGTTAACTTTTTTGTTTGGAGGTTTGATGTCTAAGAAAGATGAAAATATCCTGAAATGTTCATTCTGCGGCAAGGGACAGGATGAGGTAAAAAAACTTATTGCAGGCCCTGCTGTTTACATATGCAATGAATGCGTGGAACTCTGCAATGAGATAATGGCTGACGAGCTTTTTCCAACAGCAGAAACAGCCGCGCTTAAAAAACTGCCTGCGCCAAAAGAAATCTATCAGTTCCTTGATGACTATGTTATCGGACAGGAAAAGGCAAAAAAGATACTTTCAGTTGCAGTGCATAATCACTACAAGAGGATTTATCCCGTCAAAGCCGGGACAAAAACAGATGTTGAACTGCAAAAAAGCAACATACTTTTGATAGGGCCCACAGGAACAGGAAAGACGTTGTTTGCTCAGACGCTCGCAAGGTTTCTTGATGTGCCGTTTACAATGGCAGATGCAACAACACTCACAGAGGCAGGATATGTAGGAGAGGATGTTGAAAATATAATACTAAAACTCCTTCAGGCGGCAAGCTATGACGTTGAAAGGGCACAGAGAGGAATAGTTTACATAGATGAGATTGACAAGATAGGCAGAAAATCAGAAAACCCCTCAATAACACGCGACGTCTCCGGTGAAGGAGTGCAGCAGGCGCTGCTTAAAATAATTGAAGGCACAATTGCAAGCATACCCCCACAGGGCGGAAGGAAACATCCGCAGCAGGAGTTTATACAGGTCAACACCTCAAACATACTCTTTATCTGCGGCGGAGCATTTATCGGGCTGGAGGATATAATCAAACAGCGGACCGGCAAAAAGACCGTAGGCTTTGGCGCTAAGGTTCTAAAGACTTCAGAAAGAAAAATCGGTGATGTCTTAAGCATTGCAGAGCCTGAAGACCTGATAAAATACGGCATGATACCTGAATTTGTTGGAAGGCTTCCTGTTGTTGCAACCCTTGATGAGCTTGATGAGGCAGCGCTCGTAAAGATACTCACAGAGCCTAAAAATGCCTTGATAAAGCAGTATCAGAAACTGCTTTCTTTTGATAATGTGCATCTGCGGTTTACAGACACTGCCCTAAGTGCCATAGCAAAAAAGGCGACGGAGAGAAAAACAGGCGCGCGCGGCTTAAGGGCAATCCTTGAAGAGATAATGCTTGACGTGATGTATGAGATACCATCACAAAAAGACATAACAGAATGCCTTATAAACGAAGATACAATAATTAAAAAGGAAAAGCCCATCCTTCTATACGAAAAACAGGCAGAGTCAGCGTAAGCTGCATACGCTTCTGAGTTTCTGTTTTCCCTTTCTTGCTTTTCTCCTACTGTAATAAATATAATCTACAATGCTTTCCAAGATTCTGAGCGCAAGCGTTGTGGGGATTGATGCACATCCTGTTGATGTTGAGGTTGACATTGCATCAAGGGGACTGCCGCATTTCAATATGGTCGGGCTTCCTGACGCTGCCGTAAAAGAGAGCAGGGACAGGGTAAGGGCGTCTCTGAAAAACATCGGGTTTAATTTCCCGTTAAAGCAAATAACCGTTAATCTTGCGCCTGCTGATTTGAAAAAAGAAGGCTCATCATTTGACCTTCCGATTGCAATAGGAATAATAACGGCAGAGGGCGTCATTGAGATGAATTCAACACAGGGCTATCTCTTTACGGGTGAACTGTCGCTTGACGGAAAGATAAAGCCTGTGCGCGGCGCGCTCTCAATGGCTATCACGGCAAAAAGCCTTGGGCTGAAAGGAGTAATACTTCCCGAGGAGAACGCATCAGAGGCGGCGGTTGTGAAAGGCGTATCTGTATTCGGGATGAAGAGCCTTCCTGAAGTGATAGATTTTCTGAAAAACGGCTCTTCTGGAAAAATATTCACCCTTGACCTGGATAAAGCATTTGAAGAATATTCCCTGTATGAAGATGACTTTTCTGAAGTCAAGGGTCAGGAACATGCAAAGAGGGCGCTGGAGGTCGCAGCGGCAGGAGGGCACAATGTTTTAATGATAGGGCCTCCGGGTTCAGGAAAGACAATGCTTTCAAAAAGGCTTCCTACGATACTTCCAAAGATGACCTTTGACGAGGCATTGGAGGCAACAAAGATCCACAGCGTTGCAGGCTTGCTGAAAACAGGACAGTCTTTACTTGCCACACGCACATTCCGCTCGCCGCATCACACCATATCCGATGTTGCGCTGATCGGGGGCGGCACTATCCCAAAACCGGGCGAGGTCAGCCTTGCACATAACGGCGTTTTATTTTTGGATGAGCTTCCTGAATTCAAAAGGAATGTGCTTGAGGTCTTAAGACAGCCATTGGAAAACGGGGAAGTTACAGTCTCAAGGGCAGTGGCATCAATAACCTATCCTGCGAATTTTATGCTCGTTGCCGCAATGAACCCGTGCCCCTGCGGTTATCTTGGAGATTCAAGGCATCAATGCACATGCACGCCCGGACAGATACACAGGTACAGGCACAGGGTATCAGGCCCTCTGCTTGACAGGATTGATATTCATATAGAAGTGCCTGCTGTTCCGTACAAAGAACTCTCAACAGAATATTCAGGAGAAAAATCAGTATCGATAAGAGAGCGGGTTATAAAAGCAAGGGATGCCCAGCTGGAAAGATTTAAAAGCGATAAGGTCTACTCAAACGGACAGATGAAAACAAGGCATATCAAAAAACACTGCAAGCTTAAACCTGACGCCCAGTCTTTGCTTGACAATGCGATGCAGAAGCTCGGACTTTCGGCAAGGGCATATACGAGAACGCTCAAATTATCCAGAACAATCGCTGATCTGGATTCATCAGAGAGCATACAATCCCATCACGTCTCAGAGGCGATTCAGTACAGGACATTGGACAGGGGGCAGTTTTGAGGCTTCGCTTACTACTTATTCCACAAGTAGTTTAAATGAGATGAATTAAGCCTTAACTGTAGAGACTCTTTTATACTGTATCACGGCTGCATACTCAATACGCGCATGGTCACTCTCAATGGCATCAGCAGTCCCGCTGCAATCAAGAGACCCGCTCTTCATCTTCTTATGAGCTTTAATCATATTGGTAACCACGGAAGTGAGGTCAAACCCGCCTCCTTCGCAACCCTTTATCATACAGTCCATTTTAAAATAGGCATACGAGGTAGGGCAGATATTAACAGTGCGCACCATAAGAAGAGGAATTGCCGCTTTGCGATAATATGTTATCTGAATTACGATGCCGGAAACTGTAGGGAATCGGTCCGAAACTAAACCCGCGGCAATATTGTCCTGCTTTTTTAATTCCATCTTTAAGACATGATTTTGTCTGTGATGTTGTCTGTTTGCCATTGTCCCCCCGTAAAATAAAATCCCCCCTGCAAAAGCAAGGGGGATTTTGCTTGTCAATTACAGCTTTGCTACATTGATCGCCTTGGGGCCTTTCGGTCCCTTTTCGGTGTCAAAGCTGACTGAGTCACCCTCGGCAAGGCTCTTAAAGCCGTTGCCCTGGATTGAAGTGTGGTGTACAAAAACATCACTGCCGTCTTCGCTTGTGATAAAGCCAAAACCCTTTGAGTCATTGAACCACTTTACTGTTCCATTAGCCATTTCTTTTACCTCCTTTTTTTAAACTCAAATCTCAGAAGGTCTCAACAAATAAAAAAACCACAAAGTCGAAAAGTCTTTGTGGCCTCATAAACTGCAAAAACTTCTAAAATCCTGTTTGTAGGATAGCATTCCCTCGCACAGTTTGTCAAGGAACTTATATTTTTGCTTGACAGGGGGTTCCCGAAGTGTTAGTGTTAAGCATTAAAACAACTGCAGTACGCGGATGAAAACTACGTCATTGTAAGCCCCGGAATACACCCTGGTTTTTTCCCCAAACGCAGAAAAAAGGAGTCTATGGAATTTAACAAGTTTAATTTTCACCCCCAAATCGCTGCCGGGATTAAGGCAGCGGGCTTTGTAACGCCAACCCCGATTCAGGAGCAGGCGCTTCCCCCCGTACTTCAGGGGAAAGACGTCATGGGCCTTGCCCAGACCGGAACAGGCAAAACAGCAGTCTTCGTGCTGCCGATCCTGGAGCGCCTGATAAACAAAGCGCGCGGCCGTATCCGCGCCCTCGTCATTGCACCAACGCGCGAACTTGCTGAACAGATCAACACTACCTTCTCGGACCTCGGCGGCACAACGCACCTGCGCAACATCACGATCTACGGCGGCGTAGCCATAAACCCGCAGATACAGAAACTGCGCGCAGGTGTCGAGATCGTCGTCGCCTGCCCCGGCCGCCTGCTCGATCATATCAATCAGGGAACGATAAACCTTTCGGGTGTAGAAGTCCTCGTACTGGATGAAGCGGACCGGATGTTCGACATGGGCTTTCTTCCTGATATCAGGAAGATCATCAAGCATATACCGGTCAGGCGTCAGACACTGTTATTTTCGGCAACAATGCCCGATGATATCCGTCGGCTGGCACGCGAGATACTGCAATCCCCTGTCACGGTGCAGGTCAATCACGCCGCACCGGCAAGCACGGTCGCGCATGCCCTCTACCCTGTGGATCAACACCTTAAGACCGCTCTCCTCCTCGAACTGTTGCGCCATACCGACACGGAGTCGATACTAATCTTTACGCGCACCAAGCACCGCGCCAAGCGCGTGGGACAGCAACTGGAAAAGGCAGGCTACAAGGCTGCATCGCTTCAGGGGAACCTGTCGCAGAACAAGCGCCAGGCCGCACTGGACGGATTCCGTGACGGCTCGTATCAGATTCTTGTTGCGACCGATATTGCAGCCCGCGGCATCGACGTCTCAAGCATTTCCCACGTCATCAACTACGACATGCCCGACACCACCGACGCCTACACACACCGTATCGGCCGCACCGGCCGGGCTGCGAAGACCGGGGATGCCTTCACATTCGTTACCCGCGAAGACGAGGATACAGTGCGCGGCATTGAACGTGTTCTCGGCGAAAAGATAGAACGGCGCACGCTGAAAGGCTTTGATTACAAAAAACCAGCGCCGGCGCGGGACAGCGAGTTTGCCCGTCCGCCGCGCGAACCGCAGCGCCGTAGGGAGCAGAAGAAACCCGAACCATTCGGGACTCGTACAGCCGCCGTTGGACCGCAGAAACGTCACCAGGTCCAGCCGACACGCGGGGTTGCTCACCGGGGTTCCGCTCCTCAGCGCCCCTCTGATTCAGCAACACTCAAGGACAGGGGGCACAAACCCTTCACCGGCCGCTGAGACTCATTTACTGAAAGTCTCAAATAATGACCGTGCCATGCAAACTATTGTCTGATTGTCATTATTCACTAAACCCTCTATACTGAATAGTCCCGAGCTGCTCGGGATAAAAATGGGGCGCCAATACGCTGAGGTGACACACATGGCAATTGAAACAAAAATCGAAGGGAATAAGCTTATTATCACTTGCGACTTGGAAAAGCCTACGCCAAGCGCATCCGGGAAAACACTTGTAGTAGTCAGCACAAGAGGCAATATAAAAACATCCTGCATGGTAGAAGGGAAACCATTAACAATCGGGCTGAACGCCTATATCCACAAATAGCGAAAACTTTTACAATGGGTGTGGAGCTAATAATTCCACATTGTCTTTCAGAAAGGGGATGAGCTTGCCAGTCAGGGAATTAATCGCCAATGTAAGCGTCCCTGTCACTTATTTCCGTAAACATCAATCTTTTGGCAATATCGCGCTATAGGACAAGTTCCGCATTTTGGTAGCCGAGCCGAACATTTATCTCTTCCTAACGAAACCATATTTACATGCAAAGACGGGCGCAATTTAGAAGGTATCATTTCCTGCAAAAGATCCATATTCCTTGAAGAACAGAATTGGTGCTTGCTGGTCGATTTTATCCAACCCAGTCTTTTTGAAATACGCCAGCAGTGCGAATCGACAGGAAAGACTTTCATATTTAGGGAATATAGCATTACACAGCGAGCAACTTTTTTCCCGATGCCAGGGAGACTCGTGAGATAACTCTCGCATTCCTCGTCTGACATCTTTTTGAGCGGGGCCAAAGTCGGTTTTCCGAAACTCTCTATCAGGCGTTTGATAATTTCTTTTGCTATAGCCGCCTTTTGATTTTGCAGACCGCCCCAGGAGATAGTTCTGCTTATCTTCTTAGTGGACGAAGCGGTAAGCAGTTCATATCTAGGGAAGTTTCGCTTTAGAGACTTAAAGGCTTCGAGATAGACCTTCTTGCTCCTTTTTGTGCTGCACAGGACAAAGAATAGCTCATCCAATGGGTTCTTTTTATTATGGTGGGCAAAGTCCTGATATTCCTTCTTTAATTCGAGTGCCACCTTTTCAACGTCTGGAGCATATGCCTTACTCATCATTCTCAGCCGCGTCGCCGCGCATTATAGAGTTCAAGACTACGTAAATGCCTTTGCATTCCAGCCGCGAAGGACTTGCCCTAATATCAAATAGTCCCGGTCTGGATAAAACTCTTTTCGTTTAGGAAGATTGATCGCATCGCGGCAGGTCTTTTTGAACTCAGACTCTCCACCATCCCACCCAAGCGCTCTCAGACGGTCGAATCGCTCCTCATTAAAAATAATCGAGTAGTTCCGCTTGATCCCGATAAGTCCTTGATCAAAGGCCCGATGATGAAGTGCGCTCAAACACAGGCCATTCCTGGTCTCATCCGTTCCTTTGGGGTGTTCTACCGGAATAATGTGCGCAGCATCAAGCAAATCGAGTTGCATGTCACTCATGGCGCACCTGAAGCCGTAAGCGAAAAGGATATTCTTCGCTTAGATGACGCATTCAAGTAAAGACTGCCAAGGAGTGTGCATGCATCAAAAAATCCAATCTCGGCAAGATCGATACAGGCCACAACTTCTTTTTTGCCCCTTCGTACAGCCCAAACACGGTTTCTTCCGTCAAGCCATTGGTTTCCACAAATAATAACTGGCGGTAATTGCTGGCCAATCATCGCTTTTGCATAAGCTTCATTTCGGTAGTCAGTCCACATTTTCACTTTTGGGAAGGCAGTAATGGTTAAATCGTAAATATTAAATCGATGCTTCTTCAGTTTTCTTATGCCCGGCTCGCCAAGATATTTTTCAACAAAGTCGAAAACCAATACCTGTAAATCGTCCGGCAATCCAGAAAACTTACACGTCTGCGAGGACATCAGCGTGACGATGTCAAATCCCAGCGCTTCCCGTCGAAAACAATCTGGCCTGTACGTTTGAGGTACTGCTGGGCATTTCGGACCGCATGCTTCCATCGCTTTCCAAAGTATTGTCCGTCGATGACCAACTCTACGGAATCGTCACACAAGTCCGGCAAAAGCTTCTGGATTCGAGGGTAAAGTTCTGTGGTGGGCATTGCGGCTCTTGCCAATATATAAAGTATGGCCTCGGAGAAAAGGCTATGTGCTGAGCGCTTTCCGACCTGAGCCCGCAAAAACTGATAATTTGCGGCGCGTAGTTTCTGAGAGAAGCGGCGTTTAATTTCCGTAGCAGCCGAATTCTGAACCTTTTTAAAATCTGCGCTAAGCTCGTTTGCCACACCTTCCAACTCTGTCAATACAGCGCGGCTTAAGACGTTTCCAAGCCGCGAGTAGGAATCAAGGTCTTGCCGCACATTTTTCACAAGCCTTGCATCTCTGAACTCAACGCCGTACTCAAAGTTAAAATCCATACCGCTTGGTGTAAGATTTGCGGATGTCACCAGAGCTCAGCTATGGTCGGCAACATAGACCTTTGCGTGCAAGCGGGGAAGGTTTATGACGACACTATTCGGGATTCGCTCAGTGAAGATGTTAAGCGCCTTGATGTCCAGTGACCCGCTAAGAACGTTAGCACTACGCACATCTGTCAGAACATGCAATTGTATCGGTAAGCTGGACTTTCTCTTGTAGAGTTCGTCGCAGACCCACTCGGCTTCAGATGTTTTTATATATGGCGATGCAATAACAAGCTCTTTGCTGACTGCATTCAAAACCTCCCTAACACCATTCCGCAGGGTAGAATTGTAGAGCTTCAACATGTCCTCTCCGTATGGGCAAGAGCAAGCAGGTTAGGCGGAATAGCGGCGCCGTTATCGGTGCCGAACTTATTCGAAATATCGTGGCCCGAAGGTCTCATTTTCGGCTTGTACCCCTTGACCAGAAGTTCTTTCATGCTTTCGGAATAGGGCTGCAAGACTCGCCGATTGCTTGCCTTCGGCCAGGGTGTCGGAGAAAGCCACCATACACAATTAACGGCGTCTTTGACGCGAATCCTTCGGACGGTCACCCACTCCGCCGGGGTAGGCAGCCGGGCGGGATTCCACCAGAAAAACTCCTGTGCGAGATGAAAGCCAAATTCCCGGCACAGCATGACCATGAGCTCATAGTGATAAAGACTTCGTGTCGGCTGGCCCTGAATCCAGGAGCCTCCGATATCGATGACCAGCGATCCGTGGGGCTTTAAAACCCGACGAAACGCCTCGGCAAATGGTCGAAACCATTCAACATACTTGTCGGCGGCCACATTCCCGTAATCTTTTTTCCTAACCAAGCCAAAGGGCGGACTGGTCATAATAAGATCAACGGACTGAGGCTGGACTTCATCGCGTAAAATAGCCAAAGAATCGCCTAGGAAAATACGCCCATGTTGTGTACGATAAAATAATTTTGCTATATCTGCTACGACTTTTTTAGCTATCCCCATATTGCATATAAGTTTAGCAGCTCACTTTGAGACTAAGCAATATCATTTCAACTCAACTACATTTAGAATCAAACACCTTCACAGACATAGCCTAGCCGGAGGGTCAGGGCTGCATATTGCACCGGCCAACTTTTTTTCTTCACTAATTCCCCTGTATCTCAACCCCGTTAGAAGCCCCGTGCGAGACAATGCCTCTAACGGGGTCAACTAACACCACCTTATCAGTCTCCTATATGTACTAAACCAGTACACGGAATTAGACAGTTGCTGTCACGTATGCTAAAATGTGCGATATGGCAGAGAACCTATATAATCTTTTACATTGTCCTGTTGAAAACCATGGAGGCATAAACGATACTACTATCAATAAAGGAGGTATCCGATGAGTAAAGAAAAAGACAAGAAAAAAGCAAGCGAAAAGAAAAAACCACAGCACACACTTAAAGAGAAAAGACAATTGAAAAAAGAAAAAAAGTCTCGCTAACAAAACGCAACGGCGCGGGGTCAGGTTATTGACTATTGACACGTGTATCTACATTGTTTATACTTAACTTGTCATAGTATTCGGGAGGTGGACAATGTTGACAAAGACCATGAAATGGGGAAACAGTCTTGCTGTAAGAATTCCTAAAGTCATCGGTACGGGGTGCGGGATCGAAGAAAATTCAAGTGTAGAGATAAGCCTCAGAGATAAACAGATAATTATTATGCCGGTGAAAAAAGAATATTCCCTCAAAGAACTTCTTGCCGGAGTAACAAAGGATAACATTCATTCCGAATTTGACACCGGCCGGCCAGTCGGCAAGGAAGCTCTTTAATGAGCTTTATCCCTGATCGGGGTGATGTTGTATGGATTAACCTTGATCCGCAGGCGGGCCATGAACAAGCAGGAGTCCGCCCTGTTCTTGTCCTGTCGCCTTCAGCTTATAACGGCAGGGTTGGGCTCATGGTTTGCTGTCCCATAACTACCCAGTCAAAGGGGTATCCATTTGAAGTTCTGATTAAGAACAACCTGAAGGTCAGCGGCGTTATCCTTGCTGATCAGGTGAAAAGCCTTGATTGGAAGGCACGCGGCGCAAAAAAGAAAGCAAGGATTTCTGAAGATGAGCTTTCTGAAACATTAAATAAACTCAAAACAGTTATTGATTTTTAGTCCCTCCATGCAAAAGTCTTTCTTCTAAACTCAATTCCCCATCTCTACCCCGCTGAGTTTTTCTTCAAACTCTTTGGTCTTGTCCTCAATTTCGATTTGCAGGGGTTCCAGTTCGGAGAAGAGGGAATCGATCTTTGCTTGTGAAGCGTGGAGCGCCTTGGACAGTTTATTGATTGCTGTGCCGTCGCCTTTAAAGGAAGCCTCCACAATATCTTTGTTGCTCTGCTCGGCCATCGCTTCAAGGCTTACGATCTCGCGTTCAATTTCAGCGATACGTTTCTGCAACGCCCCGAGGGTCTTTGATTTCTCATTGACCAGTTCAGCGCGGAGGCGCCGGAGGAGTTTCCTGTCCACGGTTTTGCCTCCATTCACTTTGGGGCCGCGCTTCAACGGAGGAATTTCATTATTCCATCCTACTCTATCAAGGAAGTCCTGATACGTGCCTTCAAAAAGGGTTGCCTTCCCGTTGTCAAAGACAATGAGCCTTGTCGCAATGGCATGGAGTATCATTTCACTGTGGGTTACGATAACTACGCCGCCGGGGAAGGCGTCTATCGCCTCAAGCAGAGACTCGGCGGACTCCATGTCAAGATGGTTCGTAGGCTCATCTAACATCAGCATATTGGCAGGGCTGACAAGCAGTTTACCGAGAAGCACCCGGCTCTTCTCGCCGCCGGAGAGGACGCTGATCTTTTTTAATGCATTATCGCCCGGAAACATCATCACTCCGCATATCTTGCGCGCTGCGCCCCTGTTATGGTCAGGGTGTGCTTCCATGATCTCTTCTTCCACGGTTTTCTGCAGGTTAAGCCTGTTTATATTTGTCTGTCCGAAATACGCAAACTTCAGGTCATTGTGATGGCGTACCTCGCCGCTGAGAGGAGCCAATTCCCCGGACAGAAGGTTCAGGAGCGTTGTCTTGCCCTTGCCGTTTTTCCCTATTATCGCAATGCGGTCCTTCTTTCCCGCATAAAAGCTCAACCCGTCAATTAACGGAGCGCCGGGATCAAATCCAAAAGACAGGTCTTTCACTTCCATAAGCTGTTTGCTGTTAAAGGGCGCTGAGTTAAAGGTAAAGTCAAGATTTTTTGTATCAGACAATTTTTCAAGCCGTTCCTTTTTCTGCAATGCCTTGACCCTCGACTGAACCGCCTTTGCCTTGGTCGCCTTGGCCCTGAAGCGGTTTATGAACTGCTCTATCTCCTTCCGCTTTTTCTCGTCGTTTACCCGTGTCTTTTCATGTATCTCTTCTTTAAGCAGTAATTGCTGATACACATTTTCCGTAGGCCCCGCTATCTTTCGTATCCCGCAGCGATGAATCGCCATTGTATGCGTGGTAACACTGTCCATAAATGAGCGGTCATGCGTAATGATGATAAGTTCTTTTTTCCAGGCGCGCAAGAACCGGACTAACCAGCGGAGCGACACGATATCGAGATAGTTTGTGGGTTCGTCAAGGAGGAGGAGATTTGGATTGGAGACGAGCACCTTCGCCAGGTTCAGCCTCACCTGAAACCCGCCGGATAACTGCGCAGGATTGAGAACGAGCTCGTCAGCGGAAAACCCAAGGCCCATCAGGATGGCTTCTGCCTTGTAACTTTCGTCCCTGCCGTCTTCGCGGTGCGGCAGGCTCAGACATGCTTCTTTCAATACGCTCTCTTCAATAAACCTGATGTGCTGGGCGAGATGCCCGATCCTGTAGCCGGCAGGAATGCTGATAGTCCCCGAGTCCTGATGCTCCTGTCCTAATATCAGCCTGAACAGGGTGGTCTTGCCGTGGCCGTTTCTGCCCACGAGTCCCACGCGCTCTCCGGGGTTGATCGTGAAACCGACCTTGTCGAAGAGCGCCTGACGCCCGTATGATTTTTCTAAATTGCTTACCTGTATCATTCTGTTATTCTGGCGATCGTTCAGTCATTCCGATCTAATGCCTTGTCATGCTGCTGCCGATTAGCAGTTTCTCTGAAGCGGGATTTTTGTGCGTAGTTCTTGTTAAGCAAAAAAACAGTCCGCAGTTAGTATTATATGATTTATGACGGAGTTAATTCAATATCTCTAAACTCTCCAAAGAAAGCCGTAACATCTGAGCACGTTTGTTCAGGTCATGAACCGCGTACGGCGATCCAGATCGTGTGCCGTCCTCCGCCACGGGGACCGCGAGCGTGTACACAGACCTCATCTACTGCGAAGCCTGCCTGCTTCAGACGCCGGGTAAAAGAACTATCGGAACTGACTGACCATACTGCTAGCACGCCCTCAGTCCGCAGTGCTGCGAAGGCTGCTTCCAGTCCTTCCCGGGCATAGAGCCAGTCATTGCTTTTGCGGGTCAGGCCCTCAGGCCCGTTATCTATATCAAGCAGGATTACGTCGTAGTCACGGCGCTTCTCTTTCAGCACCTGGGCAACATCGGCCTCGCGAATAGTAACCCGTGTATCCTGAAGGGGATGACCTGCCAGATCTGCGAGGGGTTTCCTGTTCCACTCTATCACTGCCGGCACCAGTTCGGCCACCACAACACGGGCCTTGGGACCGAGCCGGTTCAGGGCTGCTGCCAGGGTGTACCCCATACCCAGCCCGCCGATCAAAACCCTGGGCTTGGGACGGCCTGCTATCTTTGCACAGGCAAGTTCGGCCAGAGCGTCCTCTGACCCATGCGCAGAACTGTTCATGAGTTCACAACCGTTCACCCTGATAGAGAACTCCCTGCCTCGCTTGTAGAGGCGAAGCTCTCCGCTGTTTCCGGGTACCTGCACGCTGTCGAGCAATTCCCACGGAATCATGGCTGCCTCATGCGTTGTTCTCTATAATATTTATAGCGGCCTTAATGCCGTCAGCACCGCTGGATATTATACCCCCTGCGCAACCGCTCCCTTCTCCGGCTATATAAAGATTTTTAAATCCGGTGCAGCGGCTGTCCTTTTCCCGCAGTACCTGAATGGGTGATGAAGTCTTGCTCTCAACCCCCATTATGCTGCCTGTTTCAAATCCCTTTATTTTTCTGCTGAAATCCTTGAGCCCTTCCCTGATAGAACTGCTTACTTCAGCAGGGAGCAGATTCCATAAAGCCGCTGGTTTCAATTCAAGGGGATAACTTGATTCAACAATTTCTGCCGGTTCTTTCCTGTTTATAAAATTCTGTATACTGCAAAACGGGGCCTTAAAGCCATCTGAATATTGGTAAAAACTCTGTTCAAGGGCTTCCAACCAGTCAAGGGCTTCCCCCGGCAATGTCTCCCTGCCGATGAGTTTGTCAGGATGAACCCCGGCTACACAAGCCGCGTTTGCGAACTTCCCATCCCTCATATACAGGCTCATTCCGTTTACGATATTTGTATCCTGATATGCAGCCGCAGGAACAACAGTTCCGCCGGGACACATGCAAAAGGTATACACCGGAAGATTGCCGTCTCCCTGTGATGTAAGACGGTATTCAGCAGCCTTTACTCCGGGAAGCCTTTCCCTGCCCCATTGCGCCTTGTTTATAATTTCCTGGGGGTGCTCCACTCTGCTGCCTATGGCAAAATTCTTTGTACGGAACTGAACGCCTCTCCTGATCAACATCCGGTAGGTCTCATAGGCGGAATGCCCCGGGGCAATAATAAAATAATCCGCCTCGATTCCGCCTGATGTAGTGATTGCTTCAATGACTTTCCCGTCTGCAATTTTCAAGTCTTCCAGCATGGTTTCAAATAACACGCTTCCGCCTATATTGCTGAATGCGTCTCTGAGATTTCTAACAATCTTCCTGAGATTATCACTCCCGAGATGAGGATGTGCCATATATCCTATTTCTTCCGGCGCGCCCGCCTGAATATAACTGGACAATATAAACTGTCTTTCTTTTGATATATGCTTGGACCTTGAAGTGAGCTTTCCATCGGAAAAGGTCCCTGCGCCGCCCTCACCAAAGGCGTAATTGCTGACAGGATTAAAAACACCGGTCTTTTCAAATTCCCTGATTCCTTCGGCCCTTTTATGAACATCTGTGCCACGTTCGATTATCGTTGTATGGAATCCTGCCTTCTGAAGAATAAACGCTGAGAAGAATCCTGCCGGACCGCTTCCGACAACAACCGCCTTCTCTCTTCTTTTCCGATACGGAATATCTAAAGATTGGGATTGAAGGGGAACATCGCCCTCAACTTCAACTGATAAAACTGAGACCCTGACCAGCCAGTGGATGTTCTCTTTTTTTCTCGCATCAAGGCTTTTATTTTCTATCTGCCAGGAGAATTCTTGTATCCCCAGTTCTTTCCCGATGCCTTTTCTCAGCTCGTCCTCATTGTAATCAGTGGGCAGCTTTAATGAAATTTCTCTGTATCCCATAATATTAGTTTAACTTTAAATAGCTTAAAAACAGAATATGTCCCCGCCGGTTGACTGAAACCTTCAAGACAGCAATCTGCTATAATGATGTAGATTGCAACGTGAACACCGATAGTGTTGAGCAACCCGACAAGGCCATTTCCCTTGTTGATGACCGTCAGGAACACTCTGTTGAGGTGAGGATACCTGTTACAGGAGGTTAGCATTTGGAAATAGGAGTTTTACCTGCATGGAAGGGGACATCCCGGTGACCTCGTCAAGGAACGCTTGACAGAGGAATGTTTTAATCAGCGGCTAATCTCTGATGCAGTTGATATCATGGGAGTTTCAGAATCCTTTCACTTCGCCATATGCGTACAATCCGCACCTTTTTTTTATCGCACCTATACACAATACGGAATGGAGGCTTAATGACTTCGCGCAGATATTCAATATTAAATTCAGGCACTACGCGCCCGCTTTTGGGATGATCCACAAGCCGCTCAATAGCTGAGACTAATTCTTCTATCAAACGCCTTCCTGTCGCTGCTGTGCCTTCGCTGTCGTAATATGCCTGAATACCCTCCAAATCAGAAACAGCAGATTCCGCAAATGAAACTGGTGTCTTTCCTGCCATTACTTTATTTCATCCCAAGCTTTTTCTTCACGTCTTTAAGGGATGCTTCCCGCCCCTCTTCCAGATCCATCAATCCCTTTACAACGCCCCGCATAAAAAGACGCTGTTCGCTCTCTTCCTCATAGTCTTTGAGCGCCTGCACAACCGCAATGCCGCGCCCCCTGCTTGTCAGCAGTATCGGGCGGTGAGTTTCAGCTACATGAGAGACGACCTTGCCGGGATTTACCTTCAAATCACTGAGAGGGACAATATCTTCAGAAAACTTGATGCCCATAATCCGACCTCCTAACTGGACTTGTTAACTGGTCTAATTATAGCACCTGTCACTTGATATGTCAATGCAGTGTATATATGCAGTGCAACCTTTTTCATTCGCTTGACTATATCCCTTCCCTTCACTATAATTCATCGTATTATTGAATCAACATAAAATATAATGTTAGGCTCATGCTTCTGGGGGAGGTGACACTTGACAGAGCGAGAACAAACCGCAGCGCAATTGTGTCGGATAGCTGCCGATGACTTCAGATACGGCGAAAAGGCGCAGATGCAGGCTATTGAGTCACTCGCCAACTTCACCGAATTCCCGTTCGTCCTAGCGACATTGCGCAGGATGGCTGGCGACGATTTCACTTATGGAGAGAGGGCTTCCCTCAAGGCAATGGAGATTCTTGGTCGTGTTCGATAGATCGAAAATTCTACTTCTGCGGTCATGCCCAAGCCTAACCCTGCATTCGAGAGGGACTGCGCAAAAGCGGCGCAGCCCCTCAATTTGAACGTTAGATACCTAAAATCTTTAATAGTCTTGCAAGTTGTGTAAATCTCAATTCCCGCATGTCTGAAATCCCTGTTATTGCTCCAGATTGGAATTCCCAATTGAAACAATCAGACATACTGTTTTCTTAAAAATGCGGAGTTCTGTGAGAAATCCTATTATAGAATGTGGCTCTTTTCTATAGGACACTTTCTGTTGATTCTTTGAGACGTGTTAAACAGCGCCTGTCGCTCTTCAAGAAATTGCAAATAACTATCAACATCTTCAGCACTGGGCAAATGGCGCTTATTCCGCCTCATCGTTTCGGTGGCAGTGTTAAATGCAGCTAATTCAGCTTCTGTAATATCACCTAAAACTAAGGATTTTCTCATATGCATTCTCCATATCGGTTATCTTACAATAGTGCCTGATTTTTTCCCAGTCAAGATCATCGCCAATAATCTCAACTATAGACTGAATATCCGCCCAGTCCTTCATTTCCCTTTTGGGATTGTTACGGATGCCATCAAGTTTCATCCCGATGATATCCTCGGGCAGTGCAACCTGCATGTCTACGCTACCGCTTTGAAATGTCCTGCTTGACTCTATTATCCCTTTTTCTCTACGTGTATAAAGAAAGTCTATTAACCCCATGTTTTTTAGACTATGTGAAAACTGGTCGGCAAATTTGGAACTTACCACATGGTCATAACCTAAAGACTTTATTAATGCTATAACTTTTTCTCTGTCTCTCTCTTTTACAAGTACATCCACATCTATCGTATCCCTTTGCACTCCCCAGAACCCCATTGCAACAGCTCCAATCAGCGCATAAGGGATATTATGTTTATCCAGTTCGAGAAGAATGGTTGTGATGACTTTTTTGAACTCCATTTTATGCGCAATCCCACACACACACAATTATATATCTATATTCCTTGCCTCTAAGGCGTGCTTGGTAATAAAATCCTTTCTCGGCTCAACCTGATCGCCCATGAGAATTGTGAATATCTCGTCTGACTGCACTGTGTCTTCTATCTTCACCTGAAGGAGCGTCCTTTTCTCGGCGTCCATTGTCGTTTCCCAGAGCTGTGTCGGATTCATCTCTCCAAGTCCTTTGTACCTCTGAATCGTGAGCCCTTTTTTGGCAACGATGAGCACATAGTCCTGAAGCTCAGAACTTGAGCCGAGTTCTTTTATCCCTTCTTTTGTCTCTGCCTTATACGGCAGCTCCCCAAGGTCCTTTACAATGCTGTAGCTGTTTTCAAGCTCTTTGAATTCAGGAGACATCAGGAAGTTCATGTCTATCAGGACTTTTTTGTTCTGCCTTTTTATCTCAACGCTGTATGCCTGATGTTCTTCATCAGAATTAATCTCGCCTATTGAAATGTCAGGCAGCGCTTTCTCTATTGCTTTTATAAGTTTCTCAAGCGCATTTTGATTTTTCAGCAGCTCTTTATTTATCCCCGCATTTAAGATAATCTTTAAAACATCTGCGTCCTTTCTCCTTCTGCTGAACCATTCCATGAGCCGTTCAAACTTGGAAAGCCTCTTTAGATGCGGAATCAGCGCCTTTCCTTTTACAGTCTGCCCTTTTATCGGAATCGCAAGGTCGTCTGCCGCAAGCTCAAAGAGCATATTCTGCATCTCTGCCTCGTTCTGGACGTATTTTTCTGTCCTTCCTTTCTTGACCTTAAACAGGGGCGGCTGTGCAATGTAAAGATAGCCGTTTTCTATAACCTGAGGCATCTGCCTGTAAAAAAACGTAAGCAGGAGCGTCCTTATATGTGCGCCGTCAACGTCAGCGTCTGTCATCAGGATTACCTTGTGATAGCGGATTTTTGATATGTCAAATTCTGTATCGATGCTTGTTCCAAGCGCTGTTATGAGAATTTTTATTTCCTCTGAGGCAATCATCTTGTCAAACCGCGCCTTTTCAACATTCAGTATCTTTCCTCTGAGAGGCAATATTGCCTGGGCGCGCCTGTCGCGTCCCTGCTTGGCAGAGCCGCCTGCAGAGTCGCCCTCAACAATGAATATCTCGGATAATGCCGGGTCTTTTTCAGAGCAGTCCGCAAGTTTGCCTGGCAGTCCTGTGTCGTCAAGAATCCCTTTTCTCCTTGCAAGTTCCCGTGCCTTTCTTGCAGCCTCTCTTGCCCTTGCCGCCTGCACAGCCTTTTCTATAATCTTCTTGGCAACAGAGGGGTTTTCCTCAAAATAGGCGCCGAGCGTATCATTGACTATTGACTCAACTATCCCTTTTACCTCGCTGTTTCCGAGCTTCATCTTTGTCTGGCCTTCAAACTGGGGATTGGGAAGCTTAACGCTTATAACCGCTGTGAGCCCCTCTCTTATATCATCTCCTGAGAGCCCTTCTTTGCCGTTCTTCAAAAGCCCTGAGGATGCAGAATAGCTGTTTGCTGTCCTTGTCAGTGCGGATTTGAATCCTATGAGGTGCGTTCCGCCTTCTTTTGTGTTTATATTGTTTGCAAAGGTGAAGATGCTCTCTGCATAACCGTCATTATACTGAAGCGCGATCTCTGCTGTGATTCCGTCTTTTTCTCCTGATATGTATACAGGCTTTGGATGAAGCGGCGCTTTGTTTTTATTAAGATGCTCAACAAAAGAAACAATCCCGCCTTTATAAAGAAACTCCTGTTTTTTGTCTGTGCTTTCATCCTGTATGGAAATCTTAAGCCCGCTGTTAAGAAATGCCATCTCTCTCAATCTCTGTGAAAGGACGTCATAGCTGAATTCTGTTGTTTCAAAAATCTCTCCGTCTGGTTTGAACGTGATCTTGGTTCCCCTGCCTTTTGTCTTTCCGACAACAGCGAGCGCTCCTGCCGGCACGCCTCTGTCAAAGTGCTGCTGAAACACCTTTCCGTTCTGCTTTATCTCAACGTCAAGCCATTCGGACAGGGCGTTTACAACAGAGACCCCGACGCCGTGGAGCCCTCCTGATATCTTGTAAGCCTTTGATTCAAACTTTCCTCCGGCATGAAGTTCTGTAAGCGCTATCTCAGCTGCCGTCCTTCCTTCAGGATCTCCGGGGTGCTGGTCTGTGGGTATGCCCCTTCCGTCATCTATTACAGTACAGCTTCCGTCGTGGTGGAGTATTACCTCTATGTCTTTACAAAAACCCGCAAGGGATTCGTCAACGCTGTTGTCCACAACCTCGTATGCAAGATGATGCAGCCCCTCGGGCCCTGTTGAGCCTATGTACATCGCAGGCCTTTTTCTTACAGCGCTCAGCCCTTTTAGTATCTTGATGTCCTCAGCGCCGTAGGATTCAACCTCATTATTTATCTGTTCTTTTTCTTCCATTTACACCCTCATCGGCATTATCACACATTTATAATTATCATCCTTTTCTTCTTTTAAGAGCGTAGGGCTTAACGGATCCTGAAGTTCAAAGACAACTTTTTCTCCACTCATGGCATTCAAAGCGTCTATCAGATACCTTGCATTAAATCCAAGAGAAAGCGCTTCTCCTTTATATTCAATCTTCACTTCGTCTTTTGCCTCGCCGAGGTCAGGATTTGAGGCAGAGAGCGATAGTATTCCGTCTTCAATATCCGCCTTAATCGCATTGCTCTTTTCCCTGCTCATTACAGAGACCCTTCTCAACGCTTTTATAAATTCATCTTTGCTTATTATGACTTTCTTTTCATTGCCTGACGGTATCACCTGTTCATAGTTAGGGTATGTGCCTTCTATAAGCCTTGTTAAAAACTCCACTTCCTCTATCTTAAACATTACATGGCTTTTGCCTATGATAACTGTGAGGTTCTCCGTGTCCCTGTCAAGAAACCTTTTGATTTCTGCTGCTGCCTTACGCGGGATAATCACTTTTTTCTCTTCCTTTAACGGCGTGTTTATCTTGCCGGTTATGCTTGACAGCCTATGGCCGTCCGTTCCGACAACGGTCATTTCGCTGCTCCCTTTTTTTGCATGAAAGAGCAGGCCGTTCAGCGTATATCTTGTATCGCTCTCTCCTGCGGCATAAAGGCTCTTTTCTATCATCTCTATAAGGTTTTTTGTATCAATCTGCATTTCTTCTATATTTTCCATTCCGGGCCAGGCGGGGAATTCGTCTGCTGAGAGGCAGGCAAGCTTGAATTTGCTGCGGCCTGCGTTTACTTTGAGCCACTGTCCGTCTTCGGTCTCCATTGTGATGTCTCCGTCCACCTCTTTAACTATCTCGAACATTTTCCTCGCAGGGATGCAGAGCTTCCCTTCTTGTTCTACTTTAACCTGAAGCGGTTCTTTTATTGCCGTCTCAAGGTCAGTGGCGACAATATGCGCCTTCTTTTTGCCGGCATCTAAAAGGAAATGGCTCAGCACAGGCATTGTATTCCTTTTTTCTACAATATTCTGGATGTTTGAAAGCTTTTCCTGCAGTTCCTCTTTTGAAACGCTCAGTTTCATAACCCCTCCTTAAGGTTTTATTTTTCGCAACAGGGTTTCTACCATCCTGTTAAAGTTCTCGTCTTTAGCCCTTTTGTCTTCTACCTGTTTGCAGGCGTATATGACCGTTGCATGGTCTTTGCCTCCCATGCTCTTGCCGATATCGTTCAGCGAGCCGTCCGTGAGCTGTCTGCTCAGGTACATCGCTATCTGCCGGGGCTGTGCTATCTCCTTTGTCCTCTTCCGCGCTTTTATGTCCTGAATTTTTAAGCCGAAATATTCGCAGACTGTTTTCAGTATCTGCTCTGAGGTTATAGGTTTTTCTTCATCCTGGATAAAATCCTTCAGGACCTTCTTTGCCATCTCCACATCTATCGGGCTTCCCGTAAGAGCTGCCTGTGCGCCAAGCCTGATAAGACAGCCTTCCAGCTCCCTTATATTTGTCTTTACTTTTGCCGCAATGAAATTAATAACATCCTCTTTCAGCCCTAGCCTTTCCATGTCTGATTTTTTATGTATTATCGCTACCCGGGTCTCGTATTCCGGCGGTTGTATATCAGCGATGAGTCCCATACTGAAGCGGGACCTGAGCCTGTCCGTTATAGTCTTGATCTCCTTCGGCGGCCTGTCGCTGGAAATGACTATCTGTTTCTGTTTCTCGTAAAGCGTGTTGATAGTATAAAACAACTCCTCCTGTGTTGCCATTTTATTTTCTACAAACTGGATGTCGTCTATCAGAAGCAGGTCCACATTCCTGTATTTCTTTTTCAGCTCCTCTGTTTTTCCGTGCCGCACTGCCGATACTACCTCGTTTGTAAACTGCTCTGATGACACATAAAGCACATTGTAGTCCTGCTTGCTGTCTATTACGCTGTTCCCGATTGCGCTGAGCAGATGAGTTTTTCCAAGGCCCACGCCTCCGTAAATAAATAACGGATTGTAAACTTTTCCCTGTGTTTCCGCCACTGCCTTTGCCGCTGCATGGGCAAACTGGTTGCTCTGTCCGCTTATAAAATTTTCAAAGGTATATTTTGGGTTGAGGTATATTCCTCTGCTTGCAAGCCTTGTTTTTCTGTTTTCAAGCCGGGCTTCTATTCTCTTTATCTCTGCTGCCTGTTTCTCGGCAACCCTGTATTTTAAAGTTACAGCGTGGCCTAACAGGCCTTCCAGTATTTCGGTTATTAAGGTTGGATAGTAATCCTCTATCCATTCTTTAAAGAACCTGTTTGGCACCTCTAATGTGAGCTGCTGCTCTTTGAGCTGGACAGGCTTTATGGGCTTTATCCACAATTCAAATATGCTGATCCCTATTTTTTCTTCTATCTTTGAAAGGCTTTTTTCCCAAATATCTTCTAAAATCATTTCCCAACCCTTCAGTTATTAACAGTTTATTAATAGGTGTTAGTAATCCCCAGTGGGAGGTGCACTATTATATCGCATCTCTTAAACTACAAGCAAGAAAACTGTTGGTTTTCTGTTAATATTTTGTTCTTTCTTTCCGCAGTTCTTTTTTGTTAAATATATAATCACTTTTCTACGCATTTTATAAACACTAAAAACTCTTTTAAAAAAGCGGGTTCGGCCTATTTATAATTACTAACACCTTCTACTGCTACTACTAAAAATATTTTATATATAAGAAGTAGTAGAACTTATGTATTCTTTTTTCTAAAAAGGCCTTTATGAATTTGTCTATGTCTCCGTCAAGAACTGAATCTACGTTTCCACTCTCAATGGATGTTCTGTGGTCTTTGACAAGCCTGTAAGGTTGAAGAACATAAGACCGAATCTGATTTCCCCAAGCTATGCCCTTCTTATCGCCCACTATTTCCTTCATCTTACTTTTCTGTTCACTTAGTGAGAGATTGTAAAGACGTGATTTCAGTATCTTCAGAGCCGTAGCTTTGTTTTTATGCTGGGAGCGTTCATTCTGACAGGAAATAACTATACCTGAAGGCATATGGGTTATCCTGACAGCAGAGGATGTTTTATTTACATGCTGTCCGCCGGCGCCTGATGCCCTGAAGGTGTCAATCCTTAGATCATCAGTTTTTATTTCTATATTTATATCATCTTCTATTTCAGGATAAACAATAACTGCGGCAAAAGAAGTATGCCTTCTTTTGTTTGCATCATAGGGTGATATGCGGACCAGCCTGTGAACGCCGGCCTCGGCTTTGAGAAAGCCGTAAGAATAAGGGCCGTTGACTGTAAATGTTGCGCTCTTTATGCCAGCCTCTTCTCCGGGCAGAAGGTCTATAACATGAGTCTTAAATTTATGCTTTTCCGCCCAGCGCAGATACATCCGCAACAGCATCTGGGCCCAGTCCTGACTCTCTGTGCCGCCCGCGCCGGGATGAATAGACACAATGGCATTGTTCTTGTCCAGCTCTTCGGACAGCAGGTGCCGCAGTTCCAGTTCTTCGATCGCTGCGCTCAGGGCTGTAATCTCTGCTTGAATTTCTTGCAGAAAGACCGCACCCTCCTCCTCGTCCAATATTTTTATGGATTCTTCAAGGTAAGCTGTTTTTTCTGACAGCGCTTCGAAGGGGAAAAGTATGTCCTCTACGTATGCCTTTCTCTTCTGCAGTTCATGCATTTTACGGGGAGAATCCCACGAGGAAGAGAGGGAGAGTTCTTTGTCTATTTCTTCTATTTCCTGTTTAAGCTTTGGGACATCAAAGATAACCTCTAAGGGCTTCGATCTTTGCGCTTAAGGCTGAAAGTTCTTCTCTAAGTTCTGACTGCACCAACATATTACCTCCGGGATACATTTATTAATAATAAAACCGTTATCACAATGCACAGATACGAAAACAGGTCGCCGTAGCGTGAATAAAAACTTCTTCTTGCATCGGTTACCACATCCATTGTCATGGCTGTTCGCTGAAACAGGGATGTTGTCCCCAACACTTTTCCTCTACTGTCAATAAAACCTGAGATTCCCGTGTTTGCGGCTCTGATTACAGGTTTTCTGTTTTCTATGGCACGGAACACAGCCATGCTGAAATGCTGATAGGGCCCCGCTGTTTTTCCAAACCAGGCGTCATTGGTTATTGTTACTATAAAATTCCCGCCGCGCGAATACGATTTCCTTACCAGCCCGGGGAAGATAATCTCATAACAGATAAATACCCCAAAACTCCCGTACGGCGTTTCAGCCCTTATCTGGTGTTCCCCCGGAATATAATCCCCTATCCCTGCAACAAGCTTGTCTAAGAAAAACAGAACTCTTCTGAGGGGGACGTATTCACCGAACGGGACTAAATGTATTTTATCATAAATTAATGAAGGCTTTCCATCAGGCGCAAGGAGGAGTGCGCTGTTTGTCAGAAGGTTTTTACCGCTGCCATCAGCAGGTTCTTTGATAAGTACGCTGCCGAATAAAAGAGAAGTGTTCAATGCCTGCTGAAAGCTGATCAGTTCCTGAGTAAAGGCCCGGTCAGAATTAAAATAAAAAGGCGCCGCGCTTTCCGGCCAAACAACCAGCGAGGGAGAAAGAACAGCTGCCGCCTGCGTTAAATTTTTGTAGGTATCAAAAACTTCCCGCTGATAAGCCAAGTCCCACTTTCTGTCCTGCTCTATATTCCCCTGAATAACGCTTACCCTAACGTGCTTGCCGGAAGGGGTCTCATTTAAACGCCAGAATCCGTAGAAAAATACAGCAAGAATAGAAACAGAAAGCAGGGCAATGCCTATCACCGTCTGGGAAAGCGGAAACAGGGGCATGGCGCGAAGGCGTTTTTTGATGATGAAGAAATCGGCAATGGCGCCGTTTACAGCCACAATTAGAAAAGATACGCCGTAAATGCCGGTAATATCGGCAAACTGGATTACGGGTAAAAACATGTGCTGGGAATAGCCAAGGCTTGACCATGGGAACCCTGTTAAGGCATAGGAACGCAAAAACTCAAGCGTTACCCAGACTACAGGTGCTATAAGAAGCGCCGGCAGACGGGTAGTTCCAATCTTCCATGAAAAAAGCACGGCAAAGAGCCCGGTATAAAGGCTCAGATACAGGCTCAGGAGAAAGACAAGCGCAAGGCTTGGGATTAAAGGGATATTGCCATAGTGGTTTATTGAATGATATATCCAGTACAGCGTGCCAAAAAAATAGGGGATACCGAGGTAAAAACCGGAGCGAAAAGCCTCAGATGGCTTTTTATCCACGATGGAAATTAAGAACGGCGCAAGCGCAATCCAAGCAAGGAAGAAAAGATTAAAAGTCGGGAAACAAAATATGAGAAGGGCGCCTGAAAGTATAGAGGGCCCGTAAATATAGAGCTTTTTTGCTATAAAATTTCTCATGCCTTGACAATAAAAAACTTAAAAGTGTAAAGTTAAAAGTTAACTGAGCAAGGTTGCATTTAAGATTTAACCTACAACCTTTAACTCTAAACTTAATCGTACGGGCAGTTAGCTCAGTCGGTAGAGCAGAGGCCTGAAAAGCCTCGTGTCCGCAGTTCGATTCTGCGACTGCCCACCATGATTTTATTCTTATGGCCAATGTTGAGTCAAGAACAATCGCAACCCTTAAGACTTTTGGGTTAATAGAGCTTGCAAGAAAGCGCCTTTAAAATGCCGGATATCCTAAAAATCTCCGCTGTCTTTGTCCCTTATACTCATTCTTTTAAGAAAGAAAATGAACATAGGTTATGTCCTGCTGATCGCCTCCGGAGTCCTTGCAATTTTATATCTTATGTCCCCGCTCTCAATGGCGTCTGCAATAAAGGCTGCGTTTCTGGATAAAGTTACAATCAAGCTTGCGCTGGCCCTGACCCTTATAAGGGCTTTTGAATTAATACTCAGAGAGAAAGATGTGCTGTCAGAAATGATGAAGGCCTCGCGGCTGTTGTTAAGAAGAAAGAAGGCAGTTGTGGTCTCAATGCCTCTGCTGATAGGGCTTCTGCCCTCTGTGGGAGGAGCGTATTTTTCAGCGCCTATGGTTGAGGAATCTGCAGAAGGCATGAATATGTCACAGGAAGAAAAGGCATTTGTAAATTACTGGTTCAGGCATCCGTGGGAGTATATCCTTCCGCTTTATCCCGGAATATTGCTTGCCGCAGCAGTGTCAAACATAGAGCTGAGGAATTTAATTATTGCAAATATGCCCTACGCTGTTTTTATCGTGATAACAGGATTCATGTTCAGCATGAGAGGCGCTTCAGGCAGATTTTCAGAGGCCGGAAACATATCAAGAAAAGGGCTCTTCAGTTTTGTCCCCATAGCGATAGTGCTTCTGCTGGTTGTTTTCTTTCATATAGAGCTTCACTATGCCCTGCTCATTGTAGTCCCGGGGCTTTTTATCTTTTACAGGTTTGGGCTGAAAGATGTAGTAAGGGCAGTTAAGCACGGGTTGTCGCTTGATGTCATCATGCTTATAGCAGGCATCATGATATTTAAGGAAATCATGGAGGCGTCAGGCGCGGTAAAAAACCTCAGCGAGTTCCTGAGGTTAAACGGCATTCCTGCTGCTCCGCTGCTTTTTCTGCTGCCGTTTGTCAGCGGCCTGCTGACAGGCGTGACAGTCGGATTTGTCGGGAGCACATTCCCGCTGCTACTGAGCATTGCGGGAGAATCATCTGCCGGAATAATCTCGTTTGCATTTGCCTCTGGTTTTTTCGGGGTTCTGCTTTCTCCTGTTCACATCTGCCTTGTGCTTACGAGAGAATATTTCAAGGCGGATATGTGGGGTGTTTATAAGAAGATAATCCCCGCCGCCTCTGTCGTGTTTCTTGTTGCTGTCGCCGAGTATCTGATTTTAAGGTAGCGTGTTCTTTATCTTGATTAAATCCACGGTGAACGGTTAGTATAATAATCAAATTTTTCTCTCCTCCCCCGATATTATCGGGGCAGGCAGAATGGAGGTTACAATGTTTAATGACATAGCATGGGCAATGGCGCCGACACAAGGGAAGGGAGCAGAGGGAGGAGCATCAACAATCATGTCCTTTCTTCCGTTAATATTGATTTTTGTTGTTTTTTATTTTCTCATGATAAGGCCGCAGCAGAAGAAGGCTAAGGAACATAAGCAGATGCTTGAAGGCTTAAAAAAGGGAGACAAGGTTATCACATCAGGCGGGGTATACGCTGTTATAGAGGCTGTTGGCACAACCACAGTGACCTTGAAGATTGCGGAAAATGTAAAGGTAAAGTTCGGCAAGGCATACATTGCGGCAGTAAGGCCTGCTTCAGAGGAAGATTGATTTGGCTCCGGACCTCAGAGCCTTGCACAATAACAAAAAGGCAAGGCTTTATATTGAAATGGCAGATAAATATCTTGAGGTCATCGGCTACACCGAGCATGGCCTCAGGCATACGGATATTGTCTCTAAAGCTGCTTACAATATACTGAAAAAACTTTCGTTCAGCGAAAGCGAAGCAGAGCTGGCTGCGGCAGCAGGGTTTCTGCACGACATCGGTAATATGCTCGGAAGGAGCAATCACCATAAAATGGGTGCAATTCTTGCGAAAGAAGTTCTTGAGGAACTCGGCTATGACCTCAGAGACATTATAAGAGCTATGAGGGCCATAGTAATGCATGAGGAAGATGAAGGGGTGATACCGGATGCTATCGCGGCAGCGCTGATTCTCGCTGATAAAGCTGATGTGCACAGGAGCAGGGTGAGAAATCCTGCCATGGTTACAGAGGACATACACGACAGGGTTAATTATGCGGCAACAGAGTCAGAACTCACGATAGATGCAGACAAGAAGCTCATTATGCTTTCGCTTGTAATAGATACAAGGATATCTCAGGTGATAGAATACTTTGAGATATTCCTGTCGCGCATGATTGCCTGCAGAAAGGCGGCAAGGGTTTTAAACTGTGAATTCCAGCTTTATATAAACGACACAAGACTGGCATGAAAAAGTTCAGAGTTCAGAGTTGAAAGTTAAAAGTTTTTCTAAATAACTTCTAACTCTCAACTTTAAATTTTTAACTTATTTTTTGGAGGTTTAGATTTAGATGAAAAAAAGGATTCAATGGAGATTTATTCTTATCGGCGCAACACTTATGCTCGCAGCAGTATTTTTTCTGCCGAACACGCCGTTTTTCAAAGAGATGCCTGACTGGTGGACAAAGAATATGCCTGACAAGGGCATAACCTTAGGGCTTGACCTTCAGGGCGGGATACACCTTGTCTTTGAGGTTGAAGGCGAAAAGGCTGTTGAGATAACAACGGAAAGGATGGCCCAATCATTAAAGGATATTCTTTCAAAGAAAAAATTAAATACAGAGATTACAAGCAAAGGGCTGCTTATAACAGTTGCTCCCTCTTCGATGGAAATAAGGAAAGCCATAGAAGACAATTATCCGGTGCTTACACCTGTTGAGACAGGGACGAATATTGTCTATAAGATATCAGACAAAGAGGCAAAAAGGATTAAGGACAATGCCGCTGACCAGGCGCTTGAAACAATCAGAAACAGGATTGACCAGTTCGGAGTTGCAGAGCCTACGATTCACAGGCAGGGGACAAATGAGATAGTGGTCCAGCTTCCCGGAATAAAGGATCCGAAAAGGGCCATAGAGATAATCGGAAAGACGGCACAGCTTGAATTCAAGCTTGTTGATGACGTATCCCCTGTTGCCGCAGAGATACCTGCAACAGCAGCGCCGGGTGAGGAAGACGCTGTTCTCAAGAAGTTCGCAGAAAAAATTCCCTCGGATGATGAGATACTCTTTGAGAAAAAGGTTAACAGGGAAACAGGCGTTGTAAGAAAGATCCCTATACTTGTGAAAAAACAGGCGGCGCTGACAGGAGACCTGCTTAAAGAGGCAAAGGTGAATATAGATTCATCAAGGTCAGGTTTTCCTTACGTATCCATATCATTCAATGATGCAGGGGCAAAACTATTTGACGAGGTGACAGCGGCCAATGTCAAGAAACGGCTCGCAATAGTCCTTGACAACACAATATACTCGGCGCCTGAGATCAAGGAAAGAATCGGGGGCGGAAACGCACAGATTTCAGGAAGCTTCTCAATGGAAGAGGCAAAAGACCTTGCAATAGTCCTGAAGGCAGGAGCGCTTCCTGCGCCTGTAAAAATGCTTCAGAACATCACAGTAGGCCCGTCTCTCGGCACAGACTCTATTGAGGCAGGGAAGATGGCAGGAATTATAGGGACACTGCTTGTAGTAATCTTTATGATTGTTTATTACAGGCTTTCAGGCGTTATTGCGGACTTTGCGCTTGTTCTTAATATTATCCTCCTTCTCGGCGCAATGGCGTCTTTAAATGCAACACTCACAATGCCGGGCATTGCAGGCATAATACTGGCAATCGGCATGGCTGTTGATTCAAATGTGCTTATGTTTGAGAGGATACGGGATGAGCTGCGCGCAGGCAAAACGCCGAGGGCTGCGGTAGATTCAGGCTACAAGAAAGCGTTCTGGACCATATTTGACTCTCATGTTACAACCCTCATAACAGCGGCAGTGCTTTTTCAGTTCGGCACAGGGCCGATAAAAGGTTTCGCAGTAACACTCAGCCTTGGCGTTGCAATAAATCTTTTTACAGCGCTTGTAGGAACAAAGACAGTCTTTGACCTCATTCTGAGCAGGCGGGATGTCGGAAAGTTGAGCATATAGGAGGACAGATGCTGGAGTTGATTAAAAATACAAAAATAGATTTCATGGGTAAAAAGAAAATTGCATTTATATTTTCAGGGATTATTTCAATTATTGGCATAATCGCCATAATCCAGATAGCAACCGGAAAGGCAAACCTCGGAATTGATTTTGCAGGCGGCACTGCAATACAGCTTAAATTTGAAAAGCCTGTGGTGCTTCATGACGTGAGAAAGGCGCTCGAAGACGGCGGCCTTAAAGATTTTGACCTGCAGGACCTGCCTACCGTAAACAAGATTCTCATAAGGGTAAAAAATACAGAGCAAAAGCTCGGGCAGACGTCAAGCGAGGCAACAGGAATTCTTAGCCGGAAATTTTCTGACAATAAATATGTTGTCGATTCCACGACTGAGATTGGGCCTAAAGTGGGCGGCAAACTCAGGGCGGATGCAGCCAAGGCAATAGGAGTTGCAGTTTTAGGGATACTCGCATATGTCGCATTCAGGTTTAAATTCAACTTTGGAGTGGGCGCTACAATAGCGACATTCCACGATGTGCTTGCTGTTCTTAGCGTGTTCTACCTTATGGGGCACGAGATAAACCTGATTCTCGTTACAGCCTTGCTCACGATTGCAGGCTATTCGCTTACGGATACGGTTGTTGTTTTTGACAGGATACGGGAAAACATGAAAGTGAGGCACAAAGAACCGCTTGAGAGCATAATGAATGCAAGCATCAACGAGGTTCTTTCAAGGACGATAATTACTTCTCTTACAGTGCTTTTGACGTCAGTTGCGCTCTTCTTTTTCGGCGGCGAGGTTATACACGACTTTGCGCTTGCTATGATAATGGGAGTTGTCATCGGCACGTATTCTTCAATATTCATTGCAAGCCCCACAGTTTTGCTCTGGGGAAGGAAGAAGACGTTTGCAAGAAGGCCGTAATGCATTATGCGTAATGGGCGATGAGTTTGAAGGAATAAGCGATTACGCATCACGGATTTATGCATAGAAAATGGCTTGTAAGCAGGACCAATCCCGACTATATCAAGTATCTGTCAAAGGCTGTCTCTGTCTCTCCTGCCTTTGCGCAGGTGCTGGTAAGCAGGGGGATAAAGACGCCGCAGGCAATCAATGACTTCCTGAACCCGCATATCTCCGGCCTTTCAGACCCTTTTGAAATTGACGGCGTAAAAACTGCGGTTGAGAGAATAAAGCATGCTGCCGATACTAACGAAACTGTTCTTGTTCATGGCGATTATGATGCTGACGGGCTTACTGCAACTGCGATAATGGTTCATGCGCTCAGGACATCCGGGATAGAGGTCCATTATTTTATCCCCGACAGGATTGCTCACGGATACGGGTTTAATCCTGTCGCTGTGGAGGAGGCAAAGAGACTTGGAGCAACCCTCATAATCACTGTTGACTGCGGCATAACATCTTTTGACGCCGCTGCCTGCGCAAAGAAGGAAGGGATTGACGTCATTATAACAGACCATCATGAACCGGTTGTCAGCGCAGAAGAGCAACAGAGCAGTAGAGCAGAAGGCTACTGCGCTACTGCGCTACTGCGCTATTTGCTTCCTGAGGCGGTTGCAGTAATAAATCCTAAACTTTCATCTTCCGGTTCTCCGCTCTCAATTCTCTCAGGCGCAGGTTTGGCATTCAAGATTGCACAGGCATTATCCACGGTTCACAGTTCACAGTTCGCGGTTAACGATTTGTTAGACCTTGCAGCAATCGGCACAATGGCAGATGTTGTTCCTCTCACAGGAGAAAACAGAATTCTTGTGAAAGAAGGGATGAAGCTTATTCATGAAGGACGGAGGCAGGGGATAAGGACGCTCAAAAGCGCAGCAGGCCTTGATAAAAGAGAGCTCAGAGCCGGGCTTTTATCTTTCACCCTGATACCGCGGATAAATGCGGCAGGCAGGATTTCTGATGCCAGTGATGTAGTCCGTCTTTTATTGTCAGAGACGGAAGGAGAAGCGGAAGACCTCGGTTCATGGCTTAACAAACTGAACTCTGAGAGACAGAAAATAGAAGAAGCGGTTTATCAAAAAGCCCGCAAGGCGTTACAGGGTGCGCATGACGAACGTGTAATAGTGCTCTCAGGAGAGGGATGGCATCAGGGCGTTGTCGGTATTGTCGCATCAAGGATAGCAGAGGAATTTTACCGCCCCACAGTTATCCTCTCCATAGAGGATGGAATCGCAAAAGGCTCCGGAAGGAGCATTCCTTCTTTTGATCTGTGCAGCGGACTTGCTGAATGCAAAGAATTCCTCCTGTCTTTCGGAGGACACAGGCAGGCAGCAGGCGTAAGGCTTAAGGTTGAAAACATCCCGCTTTTTGAAAAGGCGATGCAGCGCATAGTTGAAACCGCTCTGTCTAAAGAAGATCTTGTCCCCTCACTGGAGATTGATGCGGATGTGGCGCTCTCTGAGGTTAATCATGGCCTTATCAGGGAGATTGCAATGCTTGAGCCGGTGGGTTACTCTAATAAAGAACCGTTCCTTGCAGCCAGAAAACTTGAGGTTGTCAATCCAAGGATAGTAGGCAACAATCACCTGAAAATGAAACTAAAACACGGCGCGCATTCAGTGGATGTAATAGGATTTGATATGGGAAGCACAGAAGTGTCCGGCGCAGTAGATGCTGTATTTACTCCGGCGCTTAATGAATATAACGGAAACAGCTATCTCCAGTTAAGCCTCAAGGCAATAAGACCAAGCAAGTAGAAACAAAAGTTCACAGTTGACAGTTCACAGAAATACATCTTTTGCCGTGAACAGTGAACCGTGAACGGTGAACTATCTGCAAGGTGTATAATAAACTCATGGCTGAAGATGTTGTAACGATTGACGATTTAATAAAAAAAGTGCTTTCTTACAACCCTGATGCAGATGTTGAACTCCTGAAAAAAGCATATATCTTTTCCAGCGAGGCTCACGGCGATCAGACACGGATAGAAGGCTCCCCGTATATAGAACATCCCCTCGCTGTCGCATCTATTCTTGCGGATATGAAGATGGATACAACCACTATTGCCGCAGGGCTTCTCCACGACACAATCGAAGACACAACCATAACGGCAAAAGACATGAAATCCCATTTTGGGAATGACGTCTCATTCCTTGTAAATGCCCTGACGAAATTAAGCAGGATGGAGTTCATGACAAAGGAGGAGGCGCAGGCGGAAAATTTCAGAAAGATGCTTCTGGCAATGGCAGAGGATGTGCGCGTAATACTCATAAAATTTGCCGACAGGCTTCACAACATGAAGACCCTGGAACACCTCCCTGAAGAAAAGAGGAAGAGGATTGCCGCTGAAACGCTTGATATTTATGCGCCTATAGCAAACAGGCTCGGGATTGGCTGGCTGAAGACGGAGTTTGAAGACCGCAGCTTTAAATTCATGATGCCGGAACTGTACGAAGAGATTGTAAAGAAGATTGCAAAGAGGAAAGAGGAACAGGAAGTTTATCTCAGAGAGGTTGTGAAGGAAATAGAGACAAGGCTCAAAGAGGAAAATATAGCAGGGAAGGCCTCATACAGGATAAAACATTCCTACGGCATCTATCAGAAGATGCAGAAGCAGGGCATTACATTTGAGCAGATACAAGATGTCCTTGGAATCAGGATTATCACGGACACAAAAGCCAATTGCTATGCAATCATGGGCATCATCCACTCGCTCTGGACGCCTGTGCCGGGCAGGTTCAAGGATTTCATCGGCGTCCCGAAATCAAATATGTATCAGTCATTGCACACCACAGTAATCGGGCCTAAGGGCGAGAGGGTTGAGTTCCAGATAAGAACTGCTGATATGAACAGAGTTGCGGAAGAGGGCATAGCGTCCCACTGGAAATACAAAGAAAAAGGCGCTCTCACTGAAAAAGACAGCAGGTATATCGCCTGGCTCAGAGATCTGGTGCAGTCCCAGAAAGAGCTTCCCGATGCAAAGGATTTTCTTGAAGAGGTAAAGGGGGCTGTTGTGCCTGACGTTGTTTATGTCTTTACTCCCAGAGGCGATATTAAGGAACTTCCCTCAGGTTCAACCCCTGTTGATTTTGCATACAGCATCCATACGCAGGTCGGACACAAATGTGTAGGCGCAAAGGTTGGCGGCAGGATTGTGCCATTGAGATACCAGCTAAAAAACGGCGATACGCTGGAGATAATAACCTCTCCGACGCACAAGCCGAGCAGGGACTGGCTGAAATTCGTTGTAACGCAGCGCGCAAAGACCAGGATAAAACAGTGGATAAATACAGAAGAGCGGACGCAGGGTGTGGAGCTTGGCATCAAACTTCTGGAAAGCGAGCTGAAAAAACATAACATGAGCAATGCGCTCATGAAATCCGATGAGATACTGCAAGCGGCAAAGTCTCTGGGAGTGTCTTCACTTGAAGAGCTTTTTGTATCAGTAGGATTCGGAAAAATTTCACCGCATCAGGTAATAAATAAACTGATGCCTGAAAAACCTGCGGAAGAGGTTACTCTAAAACCTGTTAAGCCTTCAGCAGAGCAGAAAGGGATAAGCATAAAGGGAATAGACAACATCCTCTACCATACGGCGAAGTGCTGTTATCCTGTGCCCGGAGACAGCCTCGTAGGGTTTATTACAAGGGGCAAGGGGGTGACAATCCACAACAAGAAGTGTCATAACCTTGAAAGGCTTGCAGTTGATAATGCGCGGCTTGTTGATGTTGAGTGGAGACAGGATGGCGAAGCAAGATATCCTGCAAGGTTATTGGTTGAATCAGTGGATAAGCCTGGTGTGCTTGCCAACCTCAGCACGCTTGTGTCATCCGAGAATGTCAATATCAGTCAGCTTCAGGCAATTTCAACTCCTGACCAGAAAGCGCAGATTACGTTCATTGTTGAGGTCAGGGACAAAAAACAGCTTGCAGCCATTATACAGAAGATAGCGTCAATGGACGGCGTATTAAGGGTGAAAAGATAAGCGGGCATGGCGATTATGCATAAATATCATGAGTATCTCTACGAGTCGTAGACAATCTTAGAGCGGAGCCTTTTCTTTTCAGATACGATTCTTTTTTCAGTGAGCATCTTTTCCTTGGCCCTTTTTGAACGCTTTCTCTTCTGGCGCCGGATTTTTTCTATCCGCGTTTTTTCTTCGCTTTCCCTGCCTTTTATCAGCTGTTCTATTTTTTTAACAAGGATTATCCTTGCATGATAGCGGTTAAGAGACTGCGCGCGTTCTTTCTGGCATTTAACCTCAATCCCTGTCGGGATATGCCTGAGATAAACGCATGTGGAGGTCTTGTTCACGTTCTGCCCGCCCTTTCCTCCTGAACGGATAAAAGACTCTTCTATGTCAGTTTCACGGATGTTAAGAGCCAGCATCTTTGCCCTGAGAGTGTTTTCCTTGACAGCGCTGACAGAAAATTTCCCAATCATGCACATAGTATAACATCTGTTCGGCAATAAATAAGAAAGTTCCACTGGAAAGACAAGCGTATCTCATTTGTGCTACAATATAAGAATAAAAAACAATGGAGGTTGCAGTATGACCAAGACAGCGATGATAAGGGCGAGGACCACGCCTGCCGTAAAGGCAGATACCGAAAGAATATTTCAGAGATTAGGGATAAGCACATCAGAGGCTATAAATCTGTTTTTAGCCCAGGTCAAAATGCGCAAGGGCTTGCCATTCGATGTAAGGATTCCCAATAAAGCCACTCTGAAGGCGATGAAGGATGCGGATGAAGGGAAGAACCTGACCACATATGACAGCGTTGATGACTTTTTCAAAAAGATGGGCGTATAGTGCTAAATGTGAAAACCACAAACAAGTTCGAAAAAGATTTTGAACTGATGATCCGGCAGGGCAAGGATATAGAAAAACTAAAAATAATTATGCGAATGCTTGCACGCGAGGAAAGTCTTGAGCAGCGGCATAGAGACCATAAGTTGACAGGCAGCCATATCAGCCACAGAGAATGTCATGTAGAGCCTGACTGGCTGCTTGTTTATAAGGTGGATATAAAAGAGCAAACTATTACCTTTGTAAGAACCGGCAGCCACTCTGGGCTTTTTGGGTAATGACATAGCATTAAGGAATAACATGGAACAGAGATATAACTCATTCGGACAGTACATGAAAAAGCAGTTCGGGGCAACTGTTTATAAGGTTAACATTGACGCTGGCTTTACGTGCCCGAACAGGGACGGCAGCCTCGGTTTCGGAGGCTGCATTTACTGCAACAATGACAGCTTCAGGCCCGGCTCATGCAAGCCCACGATGTCAGTAAAAGAGCAGTTAAGAAACGGCATTGCATATCTCAGCAGGAGATACGGAGTCAGCAAATTTCTGGCATATTTTCAGCCGTATTCAAACACTTATGCGCCTGTTGAAGAACTTGAAATCTTTTACAAAGAAGCCCTTGCCGAGCCCGCAGTCATCGGCCTTGCCATAGGCACGAGGCCTGACTGCATAGACAGTGAAAAACTCGCATTGCTTGAATCTTTAACAGAGAAACATTTTATCCTTGTAGAATACGGGCTTCAGTCCATATACGAAAAAACACTCAGTTTCATAAACAGGGGGCATGATTATAAAACTTTCCTTGATGCGGTTTCACTGACGCGGAGCAAAGGGATATTTGTTGGCGCGCATCTGATTGTGGGGTTTCCAACAGAGACAAGAGAAGAAATGCTCAATATGGCGGAGGAGGTTTCAGGGCTTCACCTTGATTTCTTGAAGATACATCAGCTTCAGGTCATAAAAGATACTTCGCTGGCGCAGATGTATAAAGAAAATCCTTTTCATACATTTGAATATGAAGAATATCTGAATTTTGTTGTGGATTTCATAGAGAGGCTTTCTCCTGATATTGTTCTTCAGCGGCTCTTTGCAACAGCCCCTGACGACATACTTATTGCGCCGAGATGGGACAGGAGCAGGCATCAGATTACAAAAGACATTCAGCAGAGGTTTATTCAAAGGGATACCTTTCAGGGGAAGAAGTATAAGGGGCAGGGGGTTACTGCCCCTTTATCAGCTCTTTAAATAATTTTTTAAGTCCCGATAATAGTTCTCATGAGGCCCAATCATAATTAATTCCAAATCCTTTTCAATAATCCTATAGGCAAGCAGATACGCCATTGTTTTAATCTTGAATTTATGGACGAATATCCCCCTGAGATCTCCCTTCTTTTCATCTCCGATAGAGGGATTGTTTGCTATTTTGCTTACCTCCTGGTCTAATATCTCTTTTTCTCGTTTGGGCAGTTTTTTCGCTTTTTTCTCGAACAGCCTTGACTGGTATATTTTCATGCGCTTTATCCGAATTTATACTCTGATTTAGCGCCTTGCTCTAATTCTTCTATTCCAATCAAAATCTCCTTGATAAGATTATAGGGCAAATCCGGATTTTCTTCCGCGCACTTGCCTATGCGAGCCCAATGTTCAATCTGGCCGGTTAACGACCTGTGGTCTATACGGCTGAATTTTTTCGCATCACCAATCAACTCTTCCGATATTCTAATAGCTGTCGCCATAGCAGCGCCTCCATATCATGTATTTGCAACTATTTTAATTCAATTTGCAGCAAAATGCAACTCTACGCTGCTGCCGCGGCAGGTATTTGATGGGTATTTGTAATTTGTGGCCCAACGCGAAGCTAAGGGGCGCGGCGGCTTTATCGCTGCGTCCCTCTTGAGCGTTTTGTTAGCATTATTGTTCCATGCCTTGTTCTGGGATATGTGCTTCAATAAAAGTGCGGACCTTTTTTGATAGCTCTCTTGAATTGTCCGTATTTCCGAACAGAACATGATCTCCTTTCACCCATGAGAAATCTTTTGGCTCCGCAGCCTGTTCATATAATCTCTGAGCGTATTTGATATCAATGAACCTATCTTCTTTGCCATGCAAAATAAGTTTTGGATTTTTCAGACTCTTAACGAGAGGATAATTATTGAAATTTTCACCGAATAGCCCTATGAGAAAGTCCGGCAAACCGATAAGAGTATATTTTTTCAGATAATCGCCTGCACTTGTTACTCCGGAATCAACAATGACTAAGACATGCTCACGTTTTGATGCGCCATAAAAGGCAAGCGAAGCCCCCATGGAAGCTCCATAGAGTACAATTCTATCCTGGCTGATATTTCTCTCATTTGTTAAATAATCAATTGCTGCTATGGTCATTTGATACGAGTTCTCCAAGCCCATTTTTCCTTTGCTTGCGCCTGTGCCAGGAAAGTCGCAAGCAAAGATATTGGCATCAATATTTTGATACAGGTTTCTTATCACAGGCAAGTAATCAAAAACATTTCCTCGGGAGCCGTGCAGAAAAATAATTGTCGGTAGCCGGTCGTGATTTGCCTTCTTAATAGACCATGCGTAAAGTATGGAGCCGTCAATGTTCTTATAGATCACTTCTTCAATAGGAAGATTTATCTCTCCAATATTGTATTTATCAACTACATCGCCGCCTCGGATGGCCCTGTTATCAAAGGCGCATGCCGATATAGCGAGCACGGAAATCAATAATATGAGATATGTCTTCTTTAACATGCTAACGTAAAGTTGAGGGGCGCGCCGCTTTTGGCGCGTCCCTCTCGAACGCCGGGTTATGCATTTTTACCAATCTTTCCAACTCCACCATTTAAGAAGTTCCGGCTTATGATTCTTATTAGTAGCGAAGTAAACTGCACAAC